>JAPOZO010000097.1 GCA_026706025.1 Candidatus Poribacteria bacterium | reverse complement strand
GTTCACCTATCAACGTTCCCAAGAGGCACAGATGACGTTCAAAGATTTTGGCGGAGATATTCAGGAAATTACCCTTGTCCTTATCAATATGCATCCTGATGTCGAACAGGTTATAATTCCCGGTGGAACTTTCGGCGGGGCTGTCAGTTATACAGCAGGCGCGCCACCGACCGGAACCCTTTCCAATGCACAGGTCACACAAGGTAGTAATGGACCCATCGTGACGTGGAATGTTGATAACTCGACTGATATACAGAACGTGGCAATCGTGAGAAAACGCTATATCCTGCAAAGTGAGACGGATGTTCCACAACCTTTCCAAAATCCCGATGAAGTCCGCGCCGCTGCTGATCGGGATAACAACGGTATCCCTGAAGACGATATAGAGATCGTCGGACGTGTTGACATCACACAAACTCGGTTTGAAGACACTGCTGTCTTTCAGGATGTTGTTAATAGTATATTCTTTGATCCAGACAACACCCACTATTATTATGCTGTTGTGCCTGTTAACGCAATGGGGATTATGGGCACACCGAGTATCGTTCCAAACGGCATTATACCAACATTCGACGCGGCGAGTGGAGCACCGGCTTTCTTTGTTCATACACAACCACAAGGCACAGGAGCATGGCAGATTGAGGTGCAAAGCACACAACCCCTACAAGGCGCACCACACCTAACGGTAGAAAGCCCGAATAAAGATAGTTATACCATCTTTTTAACGCAGGAAACCGAAACAAAATGGATCGGAACGCTCCGCACCAAGGGGTTTCCACCGGGAGGTATTTATCTCTATAAAATTCGCGGACAGACGCCAACTGGCGTAACAGGCACCCGAATCTGGCAAGGACAAACCTTCAACTATATCGCAAACAGTGCGAATCGAAATATCACAGTCGCACCTAACCCACTTTACGCCGGACAAGGCAAACACTTATCATTCTATCCGAAGGGCTTAACCGTTGAAATCTACGACGCTTTTGGGAACTTAATTAAGGTGCTTGACAATGCATCCGAATGGGATTGCACAAACGCACGCGGCGAAATGGTCTGCACCGGACTGTACTTTTTCCGAGCAACCGATGGCAACGGTTTCCAAAGTACCGGAAAATTCTGTGTGGTGAAATGATGAAAAGTTATCAGTTATCAGTTATCAGTTGTCAGTTAAAGAGAAGTCTGATGCGTATCAGGTTTTCCTTACTGAAAGCCGAAAACCGAAAACCGAGTACCATTATATTTCTTTTACTATTCCTCTGTAGTTGTGGGGACGAGGGGTTGATTGACCCACACGGCGAAACCTCACTGCCGCCTCCGAATACAGTCGGACGTTTACACGCTATTGACTTCCCCACAGATACGGGGTCCGCATGGACGTATGTCAATGTTGATACCGATGAGGAATTCACACTTCGTGTCGAAGGAACACGCGATATCAGTGGAACGACACATCGGCAAATGACTGTGAGTCCAATGAGTCCCGGTGAACCTGACCAATTCAACTGGCAGGCTGTTGACCACTTGGTCGCAAATGCTTTCTATTTACGGTTTGACACGGAATTTGTTGATGTGTTCCCGTTTCCAATTTTTGCGACCTACTTTTCCAAAACACCGCAAGCATTGGTGGAATCCGCTTTTGACATTTTTCTTCCAAGTACTACCACTGGCGTTACTATAGAACACGCGAAACATTTCCCACCGCGCCGCCTCTGGGATTTCCCGCTGAAGCTCGGAAAGGAATGGATCGTTTTTAAGAAGACCGCTGGTATACCTGTGGAAGTCACGCGTTATGTCGCTGAAAAAGATGTACAGGTCACCGTCCCCGCAGGCAGTTACACCACTTATGTCGTTCACGAAGAGGTCGTTTACGCGGATAGTCCAGAGCCGTCAAGTTTCTTGATTAGTCCACCCGCAATTTATTGGGTCGCGCCATCCATCGGTGTCGTTCAATATAGATACAGCCGTTACCGAGCGACTGAGGCACTCTCAGCACAAACTTTCGCACTTAAAAGCTTCCATCTACCCGGACCGAATACCGATTAAGTTTTTGATCTATAGGACTTATGCATATCGCTTTAAAGTCCCCCTGATAAGGGGGATTTAGGGGGTTTATAGTAAAGTCCGTAATTAATTTTGCGATAGCCTAATGACGAGCCATCAGCCATCAGCCATTCCCACCGACAACCGACAACCGACAACTGACAACCATTTAGCACACCGGAATATCCCCATTACCATTGTCGGTGGCGGAATACACGGCGTATCCATTGCGTTTCGGCTGCTCCGCGAAATGCCGACAGCAGCAAAACAGATCGCTATTGTCGATCGGCATCCGCAACCTCTCACGCAATGGCGAGACAAGACAAAACGCCAAGGCATGACATTTCTCCGTTCCCCCGCTGTTCATCACATTTCCCCCGATGCACTCGGTATCGTTGAATACGCAGAACGCCACAACCGAACGAGTGAACTCGCACCCCCTTATGCACAACCTTCCACCCAACTCTTTTGGGACTTCTGCAACGCTGCACTTACTGAGTTAACTGAACATCAAGTCTACTATCAGTTTGAGGTGGCAAAACTACGGTGGGACAAAGGTGCTGGTCCGTTTCCGTTCCGTTTAATCTCAACCGGCAATGAAGGGTTTCGGAGTCGTTGTGTTATTCTCGCCATCGGTGCTGACGATTGTGCCTACGTGCCACCGGAGTTCACACAATGGCAACACCAATACCCTGACAGGGTTATACACGCATCCCAATTTTTTCTGTCGAAAGAATTGGGAACTACACCAGCAAAAATCGTCATCGTTGGTGGTGGATTAACAGCAGGGACACTTGCCAAAAGTCTTAGTGAACGCGGACATAGTGTGGCACTAATTGCTCGAAAGCAATTGAGAACAGAGCAGTTTGATTTCCCGCCGGTGTGGTTAGGTCCCAAGGCTCTCGCCGAGTTTGCAAGTGAACCCGATTTTCGGCAGCGTTACGACATTATTCAGCAGAACAGGGGAGAAGGTAGTATTACGCCCGATATTATGGAAGCACTGACGAACGCGCCGAACATTGAGCTCTATCCTGAAACCTGTATCCTTAACATCGGCTCGGTGGATAAGAAAGAGCAAGCACAGCACTTACAGGTTGAAACAACGCACAGTATCATTCGCGGAGTCTCTCGCATCATCTTGGCGACAGGATATCAATTCAATCTGCGCCGTTATGGATTTCTAAAGGAATTGGGCACACAACACCAGATCCCGATCGTCCGAGGTTTGCCACGCCTTGATGACAATTTACAACTTCACCCGATCCAGAATCTATTCTGTTCCGGTACCATAGCGCAGCTCCAAATAGGACCCGCTTCCGGCAACATCGCTGGCGCGAATCTCGCTTATGAACGGTTTCGCGAAAAATTACGCCTACATCTGTAAGAGCGGTTCGTCGCAAAATGTTCCTAATTACCGTGTCAGGTTGTATCGGATGTTCATTTTCTATTCAAACGCTCGAATCCGCAGCGGTCAATTTTTTCCAGCGTGGGAAAAACGCTTCCGTTAAAAAACTATCCAGTTGCCATATATTCTGCTGTGGATTTCTTTCAAAGAAAGTACCCATCGCCAATACCAGAATATCTTTGAAACCATACGGTGTCTTGATCTGTGAGAGATCTTCATAGGTCTGGATGAGTGCAGTGTGGATTCGGAGAAAGTTTAGTGCAGCGAAGCTGAACGCGTTCAATTTCAAGGTGCTGTCTTCGCCCATCTTCACTGTTTCCCATGACCATTCGGGCTGGTAGAAAGCGTGAAGCTGTGCCTTACAGAGCTCGACAGCGGTACGCAAGACCTGTGAGAGTGCCTTGTGTTTTGTTGTCTCGTCTGGTATATCAAGTTTCTCGCAAATTTCCTTATGTAACTGCTGTTGTGTTGCGGCAGAGTCAACCCAGTTTTGGAAGACTTCAGAGGCATGGACGAAGCAAGTACGCAGATCTACAAGGGTCAAATCCAATTTGCTCGGAAACGCTTTGAGTAAGGAAGAACTCGGCAGTAAATGTGCCTGCTCAGGATATAATTCTAAAAACTTGTATTCCACAACATCCGCCAACATTTCTGCAAGAATAGGTGTAAAGGCGATAATTGCCCGTTCGTACAATTCCGCATCTATAAATTGCTGAAGTTTTTCTGAGTCAAGGGCTATTGTCCCCGTCTCAGTTTTGACGAATGTGTCAGCGAAAGAAGTCTGCTCCCCCAAAACCGATGCCGTTTCCGTTAAGGATAATGGGCGTTTAAACAGCGTCAACGCAGTATACGGTTCCTCAAAATCAAGTAGACTTTCTTGCCACTGATGTCCCCATGTATCATGAATTAGATATTTATCGAGTTCCGGTAACGGAAGCACGCCGATCATACGCGTCAATGTTGACGTGACCAATTCCAAGGACAAGTCAGTGTCAGCAGCGATTTCCTGACGCAAGGTTAAGTCTAAGTCTTCTGCATCAAAGGTTCCAAACACAGGAAAATGGGCAAACGGTTCAACCTCCCAAATTTTTCGCAGAAATTTTTCGTAATAAGTTTTCGGACGTTGTGAAGTTTGGCTTTCTTCAGGCGCATCATCTATCGGAGTACTCGGTTCTTGTAGGTTTTCCCGTGGTTCAGTAGGAAGGCAGAAATACAGCGCGGAGGAGGTCTTCACCAACTTTACCTCGCCTGTTTCAAAAGGGGCACCTGGATATAAAGACTGAAAGAGCTGTAGGGTCTCTGCATCCAGTTTCGGGTTATCGGACACCAAATTGAAGCGAGTCTCTAAACTCAACATGATTTGATGTCGATGCCGCAGCGGACTTGTCCGGGTAGACAGGTCCCGAGTGAGTCTTTCCACCATTTCCGAATCCAGGTTGAATGCGCGTTGGAGCCGGATTTTTAGTTTCTCTCGTTCGTCCGAAACTGCTGGAGCATCCGGAGCGAAAAGTGTGAAAATTTTAGAGCCTGCGGTATCTAAATTTTCAATCTCTGGGTGATACACCAGAGCTGGATAGTGTTCAAGAGCCAGCCAGACGGCTTCAACAAACGCGGTGTCTAAGGTCGCCTCATCACAATATGTCGGCGCACGCTGTAAACGTGCACACGTATCCGACATCAAGGCATCATGTTGTGTATAGAATGTTTTAAGTATTTCGGTTGAATCCGTGCCCTGTTCCTTTTTTGCTTTATTGATTTGCTGCGTGAGTGCTTCAAATCGCTTTAAACGTTCTAAAACAGGTTCCCAGCTGCTCGGAATATTGTCATAGTGCCGTATGTGGCGCGCCATAATTTTGTCCTTTACTTTATTATTTTTTATGAAATATCTGTTATTCCTCATTTTTTATTTTAGGGGTATCATAATCGTGAGGCGGTGTTAATTCACGTATCTTTGCATCGACCTGTTTCGCAAAAGTGAGGCTCTCGTCGAGTTCAGTGCGGAGACGTGTGAGTTCTGTCTCATCGCTTTCAGGGTTAAGCGTGAGTACCCGGGCATAGAGATGGGAGAGTTGGACAATTGTCTGCTGAACGTCTTTAATCAGTTGTTCTCGATGTTGTTGAAGCACACCTTTAACGGTAGTTCCTAATTGTGTCCCCGTTGATTTTTGATGCATTTTAAGCGTGTCTTTCAAACACTCGACTGCCTGTGTAAAGAGTTCAGAAACTTTGTTAGTAATGTCGGCTCTGACGGTAATTGGAAGGGTACCCATCCATCCGTCCGCACCTGCTTCCTCCTGAAAGGATGTGTGCAAGGCGCGGAGTTCGCCAAGCATCGTCTCTGTTCGGGCGTCGCCATCCGCTTCAAGTTGTTCATGTAAAGTGTTCAGTTCTGTCTCTTGCTTGTGTTGGACTTCTTGAAGAATCTCATTGTGAACCTGTTTAGCTATATCGTCTGTCCCGGTTGCCCACTTACTAATCAGAGTTCCAATAGGCACTAAAACACTGAGAATCGCGCTCCCGAATAGATAGAGAATCTTCGGTTCTAAATTGAATACCCAAGATGCAAAAGCAATGGAGCCGCCCACGGCAAAAGGAAAGAGAACGTAAGGATTGCCAAGAAGATGGAGTAAAAATTTCTTCCGAAACAATTTCCGATCAATCAATTTCTTTAATGGTTATCGGTTGTCGGTTATCGGTTATCGGTTAAAGAGGGTTCTGATTTAGTCAAACCCCCTCTTAACTGACAGCCGAAAGGTTTTTCGCAGAAAAACCGTACTGACAACTGATAACCATCCCTCTATTCCTCAATACGGTTTTCCGAGAAGCTCGAATGTCACGCTTTGTGCTGCTGCACCGCGCATCTGCGTAGAGGTTCGGTTGCTCGCTATGGCACGGATACGATGATTTGCGATACCAAAATTTTTCAGTGATGCTGCCGCTGCCTCAGCGCGTTGTAATGCAAGCACCCGATTCGCCGCCGGATCCCCCTCTTGACGTGTATGTCCTACGACTCTGAGATAGTACTGGGGGAACGATTTTAGATTCGCAGCAAGTTCTTGCAGCGCACGTTTACTACCTGGAAGGATCCGAGCATTCCCGCGCCCAAATTGGATCGGTTCAACCTTCATCGCTGCCACAGGCGCAAGCGAAGTCCAGTTCGCATCTGAAAGTGGATTCAGTGATGCCTCTTCTCGAACCTGTTCCATCGGTGTTGAGCCGACGAAAATGCCGTCTAACTCATCATTACCGCTCGCGTTCAGCATACCCGGGTGGAACTTATCGTGGTGCAGTGACCGCAAAATACCCTCAAAGAATAGCTGCTCGTAATTGCCTGATACTGGGTCGGCAGAAATTGAATTCGTCTGTACCAACACCTGCACAATTTTGGCGATCATCGCTTCGAGTCTTTCAGTGCTTTTTGCTTCTGATGACGGAATCACTCCAAAATGGGCGTAGTTTTCAACCGTGTTCCGCCATTCAATTCCCTTTACTAACTTATCTGTCTCATTTCGGTTTAGCGAATCCCCATACTGCTTTGCATCTGATTGTATCAAGGCGGCTAACCCATCGGGTTGGTTATTGTAGTCATAGTTTGCTCGAAGATACGCTTGCACAACATGCGTGACGAGTTCACGTTGTGAATCCAAAAATTCCCGCTGAACCACTAATACATCAACGATGTAACCCTTGAGTTTTGAACTATCTAACAGCAGATGCACACCTTCAATCGCAAGGGCTTTGGTCACATAAGGTTCCCAAATGACATAAGCGTATGGCTCGTCTGGATCAGCGGACTTGAGTTTCTTATAGGCATCTTCAGCACCGTTTGTCTCGACTGCCCACGAGGAAGGTAGGCTCGGCAGACTCATCTTGTTGATCATAATGCGCGCAAGCGTTTCGCTCGGTGAATCCGGAGTCAACACGATACGCGCCCGCGGGTTACTCAAACTCGGTATTTGCGGGACGCTTCGCTTATACGCAACAATTGCATCCGCACCTTTAGACTCATCAATCACGAGGACGATTGAACCGGGGAATTCGCCGATAACATTACCCGCTTTAAGGTAGGCATCAATCGTGAAAACCGCCATCTGAACCTTACCACTTTTCAACGCACGTATCCGTCCGACATAATCGGCTTTATCGTCAACAAACGTAAGTTTAACACCTTGACGCTCCAGAAGATTCTGAACAGCCGGAGAACGAAGTATCGCATACCCCGGAAACGAGTCGTGTGCTATCTTGATGTTATGCGCATAACGTTGCGTGCTTGTCTCCTTGACGAGATCGCCTCGGATCCACGGTTCAACAACGAACTTATAGACTAACCCGATGACCCCGATAATAACGAGCCAGCTCGCTACCATGATGATGATGCGTTTTTTCTTGCCAGCGTCCATAGTTTCTACTTCCTATTTCTAAAAATCAAGAAACCGATAACGGATAACACAATCAGAACTACAACAAACCATAGGGTGCCTCGGTTTTCAGTATCACGTTGCTGTGGGGTCGGAGCCTGTGTCGGTGGTGTTTTTCGCGTCGGTGTTGCCTCTGCCTGCTTTACAGCGATTGATGTATTGCTCGGCGGCGTTGTGAGCCGCTGAATCAAATCCGCAGCGATTTCCGACGAAAGGGGCGCAATATATTCAAAGGCATCTTCACCACCAACATCCGTACCTGTATCACCGGTTTCCGCAAGAATCTGTGATACCGCTGCCACTAACTCTCCGGGGTTATCTGCCTTGCGGTAACCATCCACGACATTTGCCAACATGTGATCGGTTTTCATATCAACACCGATAACATCAATACGAATCTGTCGATTGAGAATCGCAGGCGTGTAGTGCTTGACTTTATCAGCATCCGAAGCCTCACCATCCGTGACAACTAACAACCGATAGTTCCCATAGTTGTACTGTTTTTCGCGTTGCTCAAGGAGACGGTTTGCCCCAATTCGGATATATTTTCCTAAGGGTGTGTTACCGCTCGGTTGTGGTAAATGAATGGCTGTTATCAGTTGTTGCGTGTCCTTTGGTCCCAATGGGTACACCCATTCGTTACGGATATTGGCACCGCTAAACACCAGCAACCCGATGTGTGTGTCGTCAGGAACTTTAGACAGCACCTCCTGTAATGCCGCCTTCGCCGCTTCCATCTTTGATTTCGTCCGGTCACCACTAAACTTATCCTGCATTGAACCGGAAGCATCGAGAATCACAACAATGTTATCTTTATGAATGTCGTCGTCAGCACTGCAAATCTGGAGACCAAAGACAAACAAACTCAGTAACAGAATCAATCGCGTGCCGAATCCGGCTGCCATAATACATTTCATAAAAAACCTATCCCGGAAGTAGTTATCGGTTTTCAGCGGTTTTTGTAACTGATAACTGATAACCAATAACCGATAACTGATAACTATCAAAAATCAAAATCAGAGGCTGCAACGGCTTCCGCTGAAACTTTAATCAGTGCAAACTCAACACGCCGATTTTCTGCTGCTTCAGTCGCACTCGTCGGCTTCGCAATGACAGGCTCCTTAATTCCGACACCTACTGGCACAATCTGGTCTGGATCGATGCGTGCGTTTTTCCGACGCGCATAGCTGATAATCGACTGTTTAACCGCCTGTCCGCGCTGCTCGGAGAGTTTGAGTGCAGCCCGCATCACTTGATACGGACTTTCAACGCTGCTACCATCATCAAACTTCTTCTGCTGAATTAGCCGAATCAGGTTTGCAGTGTTTTCCAAGCTAAAAGACTTACCCTCCATAAAATACTTGTAGTTGCCTCGTGTACCCGTTCGTTTCAGAATGCCTGTTTGGAGTCCTGTCTTAACTAATACACTCAGGGTTCGAGAGGGGTCGCTATGTCCTTTTATCGCTATGGCAGCATTCCCGTATTTTGAAGCTAATTCAACAACCCTGTCAAATTCTTCTCGGTACTTCGTATCGCTAAACGTGTCTTGGTTCGCATCAAATTGAATTGTGAACGAGATCAGCGTCTTTTCGTCAAGCACTGCGTCTTCATTAAACGATTCAATCTCCGCGCGCACTGTCTCCTTTTTGAAACGGGTCTGTTTCAATTGCGTCGGAGCCGTTACGGTCGTCGTGAGCAAATTCTTAAAGGTCGAGGCGTTAAAGTTTAAATCAGAGGGAATCAATGCATATCTCTGCCTTGCAAACCCCCAGTTCACTGCCATATCCAATCCCGCTTTATTGAAGCCTTCAAAGCCGCTGATAGTATTGCTCGGATCGTTAAAAAAAGCGATATTGCCCGGCTGCCCAACGAACGTGCAATCCGCGATTAAGCCGTGAGCATCTTCTTCAAGTGTCGGTAACACTTCTTTGCCGTAAATGTTTTGCATCATCGTTAGCAGCTGCGTATATTTTTCCGATCCGCTCGTTTCATACGATTTTTTCAGTGCTACGACTTCTTCAGCACCCTTCAGATAACCCGCGAAGAAGCGTTCAACAAACGGTTTGTAAGCGTCGTAGAAATCCTTGCGACAGGCGTAGACATCAGCGATAGAACGGGAAAGTGTGGCAGTACTGACAACAACGCGCGCGCCTTTGACAGTCCCTTCGGCGCCGGTCCCGGTGTTCTCAGGACCGCCTGTTAATCCAATCATGTCAGGCGTTATCACAAAGCATCCTGCGATAGTTGCGTCGTTTCGGAAGCGTTCCGCGGGTCCATTCGCACCTGTTAATTCGTCAACCCAAACAATTTCCACATTTGATTTTGAAAGCCGAGCGGTCTTCAGCATATCATAAAGCATCCCAACATGCGGTCCACCCTTTTGGATAGCAACCTTCTTGCCCCGAAGATCAGAGATTTTTCGGATGTTAGAACGTCCAACGAAATGATCCCCTGCCGACCAGGTCAGCTGCCCAAAAACGACGGGTTTTGTACGGGCATCCTTTCCGACGGCCTCGCTCGCTTGTGCTATCATTCTAAAGGTGCCACGCAAAAAAGGCGATTTGCCTGAGAGATAGTCGCGGACCTGCTGCTGAAAATTATCACCCGGCACCAATTTGAGATTCATGCCGAGTTCCGCCATAATCGTACCCGGACGCGTTGTCTGTCCACCATTGGCATGAAAAAGTGCTGCTTCGCCACCCCATGTGATATACGGCACTACCAGCGGGGTTATTGCTGTCACTTCTCGAACGGTAACAGGCCCCACTGCATCCGAAAATCGTTCTTGTGCGTTGGCATGCGGGGGAGCAAAAATGAACAGCGTTACCAGACAAAACAGCGTACATTTTGAGAATCGCTTGCAAGTCAACCTAAAATTCCTTTTCATGATTTTCCTCTCGTTCCTTTTCAGTTATCAATAAAACTGTTAAATTTACCGTGTTAGGGCGTATGCGACGATATTCATTCCTTGTTCAAATGCCCATTTTCGTTGCTCCTCGCCACCAGGACTGCACGGCCTACCTTCCCACGCACAATTCAGGTCACTCGGGCAAAAGTAGACCATCACACGGTCATTTTCCATGATCGCTTCGTCGTGATCAGAGATACCCGGAATGCGCTTATCGCCGCCGAGGTATTCATCGTGTGGATAGAGTGTGTGATAAATTGGATGGCTCATTTCTAAAGGTTCCAACTTCTTTTCTGGGAAGACCTTGCGCAGCATCTCATAGATGTATGGACGCAAACCACCGCGCCCACCGTTGAGGCGTGCATCACAATCTTCGACATGCAGAAAACCACCCCGTTCAAAATAGTCTCTCAGTTTACGCACCTGTTCGGTAGAAAGCCGAATCCCGCGATGGCCTGTCATATAGAGGAACGGATACGCAAATAAACCCTCGTCGTCAATATCAACATATTGTGGATTCTCGCGCACCTCGACATCTATTGTCGTATTTTCGGCAAGTTCCTCAGTGAATTTGTGATCCGATGGCCAGCGATAATAGTTGACAATATTTGTGTACCAATCCCCGCCGGGATACTTGAGTCGGACAAAGGTGAACTTCTCACCTGTCGGATTCATCTCAGGGTAATGGTGTTCAATCACCCCGTATCGCGTGCCGTAATGAATATCGCGTGTCGCATCATACGGGATATATTCCCGGAACCCGCCGCCAAACTGAGCCTGGGCAGGCAGAATTGACCCACCTGCAGCGATCGCGGAGGCAGCAAGCCCAACGGATCCTTTGAAGAAAGTGCGTCTTGAGAGTAAAGTTGGCTTCGGTTCCATGCCGGATATAGGTTTCTTTTCGATAGTATCGGGGGGGCTGCTGTTGTTTAACACGGCTTTTTCTCCTCCTATTCCGATCTGTTTTTTTGCAGTTAGACGTGTTGATCTTATCTTACTAAAGGCGTAGTCTCATCGCCTCAATTTTTTGTGAAAATTCTAAATATCTCTTACATTATAACCTAAGGCTTGGAAAAAATCAAGATCGCATCTGCAATTGCGCGTCCCTGTTGCTGTGGCATCGGACGAATTCGGCGATTCCCGCGAGCTGTCTTCGTGTTTCGATCTGCTCGCGCCTTTTCTGGAATCGGTCTGCCACGCGAAACCCGTTGTGGTCGATCCCCTGCTCGGGGTGGTTTGTCACGAGAAGTTAATTTCAATCTATCCTTAGATTCGGGCTTAGTCGAATTTTTCTGCTTGACACTTACAATCTCATCTCGAATTATCAGCGTTGATGAATTGCCACCGTCAAGATTAAGGGCATCCGTTGCGCCCCATTCCAGAAACAATTCCGAGAGCCGTGGTAACATAACGCCGCGTCGAACACCCGCCGCTGCTGCCGTTATTGTCACAAAAAGGAGCGTGCCATCTGCCTTTTTACCGATTGCTGTGCGCGGATGCCAAAAACTGTGAAACGCTTGGTCAAACCCTTCACGCTCGTATGCTTGTGTGGAAGGCGCAACACCGTCTCGCAATAGCAACGGACCGCCACCGATAATATGCGCGAAGCTTGTCCATAAGTTGCTGTCCCCAACACGCTCTGGAATTACCATCTCACGAATCTCGACAGCATCACCCTGCTTAATACCTACCAATAAATCTCTCTGTTTTTTTCCACTTGCGGAAAGAATGTAACCGTCTGCCGGAATGTGTGAACTCCCCTGTTTATCGTGGATACTGGTTACTTTCCCATTTCGGACGACGACCTCCACACCATTGGGCGTTGTCAACGTTACCGCATGGAACTGTGGATGGTAAATAACCAATTCGTTTCGACCACGGCTCCGATTCATACCGTCAATTGGGAACGTCTCTCCGCTCGGCAAGACGAGTTCCTGCCGTAAGGCAATCCTATCAATGTACGTCTCAATTTTCCCATCAACTGTCCTAAATCCGATGACGGCTCTACCTTGTTCCGGTTCACTTACCCATTCACCGTCAATTTTCAGCGCACCGACAGACTCTCCGCGGAGCGTCCCCACCATCTCAAAGAAGCCACCATTTATCGCAGCGAATGCATTGTGCCGCCGCGCAAGCGATACCAACGATTCTGTACCGATGCCCGCACCCAACGCACGATATGGACGAATATCCGCTGCATCTGCTGATATGGTAAGGATATTCGTCAGCACGCCGTTATCTAATATCTGCCGATGCGTAATTCCGTCCACAACTGATTTTGTCACATCGCTCATCTCGGGATCGGTATAGGAGCGGAAATAGTCAGTTATTTTGCTAAACTGAATGACCCGTCCTGCCCAAATGCCGAGACAGAAAACTGCCAGCAAACTTACTGCTGTTGATATGCGCGGATAGCGTTTAATGAAACGAAAACATCGCCGTCCTAAATAGGTGATATCAAACATTCCAATCGCCTCCACTGACATAGTTATGTCCGCAAGGATTACAGGGCTACCGTCTTTTACTTACACGAATTCCATTGTCTATCCTTTGTTGACTTTGACACCCTTTACAGATTGGTTTAACATCTCTTTTCCGAGATAATCGGATTAACAGTTGATAGGAGACACCAAGGTTTTTCTATCTATCTCTTGAATTTTCGCTTATTGAAGTGGATGAGGTTAGAGAACCTTCTAAACATCAACACGGAGGAATGAAAGAAACGCACCGGCGAACAGCACTACAAAAAACAGTAATAGTAACAGGATATCCGTAGATGCAGCGGTGTAGGCACCACTAAAACTAATGCGATCTTCAAATTTCGGGATTGACTCAAAACTGACCGGCTTTTGTGAAGTGCCTTCCTTGGACCCGAGTGCATGTGGGCTTTCTGGATCAATCCGATCGGTTTCAATGAGAAACCTACTAAATTCATTTGCGTATCGGCGCACCTGCGCTAAGAATTGAACGTGCCGTGTGAAACCCGTTCCAGCAAGGGATTCGATGGCATATCGGACGCTTGACGCAGGCGATATACGGGTTATGGATCTGGCAAGTTGAATCTGCGTAATCTGAGTATTCAAGTGTTCCTGATTCAATTCTTCATTGCGTTTTGCGTCTTCTGTAAGGTATTTTGACCATAATAACGTTCCTTCTGTTGCTGGGATATCCCGTGAGGCTGTTTTGGACCAGCGGTTTTCGTATTGCTCGTCAAGATTTTGGCGCAGATTCTCTCGACGTGCATTCAATTCGTCGCTGGTCATTGTTGGTTGTAAGCCACTGGTGAGCGCGCCCAGTGTGGAAGGCAGTAAACCTATCCAAACAACCCAAATGAGTAAGAGAATCGTCAGACTCGTTGACGAGTGGCTCACATGGGAAGAGATCAGTAGCCCCAGCGCGAGAAAGATTGACACATAAACAAAAGCGATAAGAACAATGACTCCCAATCGTCCCCATTCGCTTGGGCCCAACGGAGTACTTCCTGAACTATAAAGTAGAAAAAGGTTAATCAACGCCGCAATCAGGAAAGGGATACTGATCGTTATCAATGCTGCAAGAAACTTGCTGACCAATACGGTGCCGCGTGAAATACTGTTGGAAAGTGTCAGTCGTAATGTTCCGCGTTCTTGCTCTGAGGAGATCGTGTCGAAAGTAAACAGGATCGCAATCAAACTCAACACTATGGAGATTATATCCGCCCAATCAACGTTCCTATAATCTGGCATAATATCCCATAGGTTCGGGTTGGATTGCGGATATTTCATACGCCATAATCCTTTGGCTGAGAAACCATTGAAACCTATGCTCCAACCGGCTCTACCCCCTTCAGCGGATTCGGGGATAAAGCCTTCACCGCTGCTCGCACAAAAGGAGAGTGAAAAAGGTTTCTTATACAGATTACCCGGTCCTGCTATCAGTAGGTTATACAGATTGTCTGTCTGCGAGCGCATCTTGTCTAAAGCTGCTGAGACCTTTTTTTGATATGTCGTCGATTGTGTTTTGTACTCGTCCAGATACCCGACCGCGTTAATTAGCATCAGTATGATGAGCAATACCGTTGTGAAGGCAAATCGTAGGCTATTCAAATGGTCGTAAAGCTCACGTTTTATAATATGCCAAATCATTTTTTTAATTTTCCTTACGGTTCGGTCAGGTATGGCTTGGCAGGGACGTTCCTTTTCGTGACATGCCCCGGTCCGTTGGTTGGGGCTGCAAGTTTTGGCTAAGTTTTCCAAAACATCTCTTAGCTCTCACTGTGAAGCAAGCCGATAACTGATGATTGAAAACTATTCTACACTTCTTGCCGGACGAAAGTTAGAACCGTCATCATGAACAGTACGACATTAATGAGGAACAGGCATGCAAGATCCCCACTGGCGTGTTTTACGTTGGTCGATACATCTGCCCTGTGATAGGAAAACTGCGGTAAATCACTCCAATCGACCTCTCCTTGGTCGCTGGCGAACCATTGCCGCGAAGAGAAAACCGCCTTATCGTGGAAATAATTGATAACCGTTTGCCGGTACCGCTGAACTGATATGATAAAATCCGAAATGCTATGAAAACCTGTGCCTGCCCACGCTTCGGTTGCAAGATCGTACATCGTCACTGGCGAGAGCCTCATCAGGTTTTTTGCGAAATTTGCTTTGTGAACGTAGACCTGGTCCAAAGCCTGCTGACGAACCAGTCCAGTTTTGTCCGCTGCGTCAATACGTAGCGGTTCTAAGAATTGAAAGAAAGCTTTCACATGAATCAGCTGCGGTTCTGAATCTTCATTTATGCTTGTCCAATTGCGTCCTTCTGCTCTAAAATACCTGAGTGTTGCTGAGTTAGAGTTATAACCCGTGCCCGAACTACCTGAACCTTTCACATTGAAGTTTGTATTTTCTCCCTCAACTTCATCGTTCTTCAAGAAATTTGTCCGCTCTCTTTCAAACCCCTCCCATATCTGTTCAATTTCACCATAAGCGGCTTCCAGTTGAGAAGGTGTTTGCCAAAGCCGATTGACCGCGAATACGATGAGGCTTGGATAGATGAGGACCAGAGTGCTCCATATCACCATTGACAGCATCAAAGCGGTCGCAGTTCGGCGAGTGAGCGCGGAAATTAACAATCCTATCAGGTAGAAAACGGACAGATAGATAATTGAGGTTAGCAGAATGCCACAAATCCGGAGCCAACCATCACCACTCAGCGAAATTGATCCCGACGCAGAAAATAAGATCAGTGCGAGGAGTAAACTCATAACTAAAGGGAGAATCAGACAAGCCATCGCACTGATGTACTTTGCCAACAGAATAACCGGACGGCTGACAGAGTTGGTCATTGTTAAGCGGAGCGTGCCTGCTTCCCGTTCCCCAGCGATGGCATCATGGGCGAAAAGCAGTGCCAGTAGACTGAGAATTACCTGAAAGATTAAGACCAGATCAACACTGGAAAATAGGTTGAGGAACGGATTATCTGCGCTGTGTGAATGGGTATCCCAAAGGGTTGGGACAAGCGTATGTCTGACAGTGATGGAGTTGCCAAGTCGTCGATCCAAACCGGCATTGAAGATACTCAACGGGTTGGGCGGTCGGTCCACAAAGATTTTTCCCTCCACCTCCGAATAGGTTTTTGCCTCTGAAACCTGCTGAGCGTGTTGTTGCACAGCGGTATTGTAACTTATTAGACGGCGTTCATAATCGGCAATTAGTACAACAGTATTCGCAACAACCAGCAACAGTGTGACAACCATTGCAACGAGAAACCGAAATGTCATAAGATTGGCGAGTAATTCTCGCCGAAGGAGTATAGGGAACATCGCCTTACCGCTCACGTTTTAGTTTTTCAAAACTTTCAAATCACGGGATGTTATAATTGGAAATCCGTTTCTCCCATTCATCGCATGTCGCGTGGGTTCGCCGTACCGAGGCACCAATATAATTCGTCGGATCTCGTAGTGCCTCTCGCTGCGGTTCTGTCAATTTTTCCAGGAAAGGTCGGAAGGCCTCATCTTCCCACAATAGAGTTGTCAGGCTCTTTCCAGTCTGATGGACCTGACCAATCAATTTTCGGGTGTGATCGTACGCATCGGGAAATCCGTAATACGCCATTAACAGATAGATCGGTTCCGCGATGGTATCCTCCGCGCTGAGTGCGAGGTTACGTCGCATGTTGTCCGACTTCACATCCATCTCTTCCAACGCACGCCGAAGCCGATAGATGGCGTAATCAAACGCCGTAAACAGTTCTGTCAAGAAACGACTGGATGCCGAGTTCGTCAGGTCGCGTTGATGCTCTAAAATGCTATCCATAAAGACAGTCTGCATGCGCGGCACAAATGCCTTCCATAAGCTTTTGATGTTCTCGTACGCCTCTGGATTCACTTTATGCGGCATTGTTGATGAACCTACCAACTGCGGGTTATATTTCCTACCGACCTCGGCAATTTCGGTACGATAGAGATGCCGCATATCATCCGCGAAGTTCGCAAGCACCGTATACGCCGCCGTAATCTGATATGCCAGATCCGAGATGAACTCCGGTTCTACGCACTGTGTTGATGTGTGTGTATCAGCAGGTTTCAAACCGAGCAATGCCAGGAAATCCGCCTCAATCTGCTCAGGTGCTTCATGTATCAGCGTGAGTCCATTAAATGCCCCTACTGCCCCTGAAAATTGACCACGCAGGTTTTGCCCTGCCTCATGAATCTTCTCAATTCGGGTACCAAGACGGCTGATATAGAGTGCTAATGCGTAACCAAACGTTGTCGGTTCCGCATGCTGTCCATGTGTCCTACCGATTTGTACCGTCTCTGCATGCGCACGCGCCAATCCAATAAGTTGCTGCACTAATGCGATTAGATCGGGAACAATAACGTTTTCCGTGAGTGCTTTGAACCGCAATGCAGTGGCAGTATCCAGGATATCCGCAGAGGTCGCGAACAGATGGACATAGGGGCGCGCTTCGGGACTAATCTTCCGTCGGATCACGTTGACGAGCGAACGGATATTATGCCGAATACGAGACTGCTCTTCGTATACCTCTTCTGCCGTTACCAAGTCCACTGCTTGCTCTACCTCGTCAGCAATGGCTGATGAACAGACCTCATAGTTTGCTAAAGTCCGTACCAACGCCGCTTCCACTTTTGCCTGATACGTGACATACCCAGACTCAGAGACATAGGGCAACAATCGTTTCATAAAATCTGGATCACTGCCGTAGTATCTGAAATCCAATGGACTGACGGCTTCGTAAAGTTCCATAAAATATCTTCTCCGTTAGCGCGGGGACCTCCGCTGCTACTTTCCTATTTTTGTTTTATTATACCGAAAACTTGAGCGGATGTAAAGACTTTTGTTGTCAATAGTCTATGTTACTATCTTAGGGCATTTAATTTACCGATGAAAGCAAATACCGAATCGCGACTTTTTTGACTTTACACACCCAATACTTGACTTTTTCTTTAATTTCAGGTATACATAATGGCATAAAAAATAAGCGATATGTTAACAGGATGATTGCATTGTTAACGAGAGGAGCGCGATTATGACGGTACAGCGTTTTTTGACGGTAGAGCAAGGTGTTGAACAACTTCTAAAAGCACCACCACCCCTTCATTTTGATGGCACAGGCAAACTGGACTGGGAGGAATGGCGTAGGCGGTTCCGAGGCAACCTCATTAAGGACTTGGGACCTTCACCAGAGGCATTACCGTTAGAAGTTGAAACATTAGAGCAGACACAATTTGATGGCTACATACGGGAAAAAATTATCTTCAATCCAGATCCTTTTTCTTCGATTCCCGCTTATGTCTTAATCCCTGACGGCGCAACCGTAGATGATCCGGCACCCGCGGTGCTCTGTGCACACGGACACGGGGTCGGAAAAGATGGCGCAGTCGGCATCGTAGACGACTATCAGAAACAGTACGCCGTCGAATTAGCACAGCGCGGGTTTGTAACACTCGCACCCGATTGGCGATGCTTCGGTGAGCGCAAGGATAGGGATGAATGGGCACGCCGGCCCGGTCGCGATGGATGCAACATCGCCTATTTCGCTTTCGGATATTTCGGCTACCAACTCCTGCAATTGAATATCTCGGATGGGCAGCGGTGTTTGGACTATCTCCAGTCCCGTCCTGAGGTGGATAGCGGTCGTTTAGGATGCATGGGCTGTTCCTTCGGTGGTACAATGACGACCTACATCTCCGCCTTAGATCAGCGGGTTAAGGCGGCAGTTATTGTCTGTTATCTCAGCACATTGACGGACGCTTTGAATGATCGCGGGCGTGGAAATACATGCGGTTCACAATTCATGTTCGGGCTTCGGAAGGCTGGAGACATCGCCGATGTCGCAGGGCTCATCGCACCGCGGGCGTGTATGGTGCAAATCGGTTCGGACGATATGTGTTTTATTGAGGCAGACGCATTATCAGCATTCGGACAACTGGAGAGGATTTATGCCGCATCTGGACACCATGATCAATTGGTTTTGGATCATTTTCAAGGTGAGCATGAGATTGATCTGGAAGCCGGAATCGAGTTTTTGGAAGAGCGATTATAAGATGTCGGTGCTATGATTACCCAAGTTGCTACCTATAAGTTTTTAGACCTGGCAACTCTGTTTTTAGTAAAAAAGTGCTGATGATGAGCCAATATCTTATAGCGTGAACTTTTAGTTTCCTTGTTTTCGTCCAATGAAGGCGTAATGTCATTCTTGTTTGAAAGGT
>JAPOZO010000096.1 GCA_026706025.1 Candidatus Poribacteria bacterium | reverse complement strand
AACAGATGAGCATCCTCCACCATCCGCCTGATGAGTTGGAAGATGACCGTTTCCGTCTGCGATTCGGAGTCTATGTCCACGAAGGTGTTACGCCAGCCGCAGATGTCGAACGGTATTATCAGTGCTATGTAAATCCGGTGCAGGCGGAGGTCTTGAGGGACTCAGCATCTTAGACGATAACAGTCCTGAGAGGTCACTCCTACAAAGAAAAATCACTGCAGACCGTCGCCGATTCACGCCGGTCTCTTGCGGTGCTTGACATCCAGTTCACGAAGGAGTGCCAAAGTGTCCTCAAACGACAGTTCACCGATTGAAGCCGTGTGTTCAAGGTAATCGCGCGTTTTGTCGTTGAACACACTATAAAAGGCGCGCGCCTCAGGGTCGGGATGATCTCGCCAAAGTTCGACAGGTATGATCGAATCCTCGCTCAAGTACCGACGGTTCGGATGCCCGTAATAGACTTGCACCGTCTTGCGTTCTGCCTGCGTGGGACGGGTTGTAGCGGTATGTAAAACACCGATGTTGAAGAGTATCGCTGTCCCAGCGGGACCGTACAAATCGACAATTCCGCCACGCGCCAACTGCTCGTCCCTTTCGAGAATCTCAGCATCCACCGATTCCGGTGATAAGGAGAAACAGTGCGTCGTCTCATCAACATCCGTCAGATACAGCATCAACTGGACAAACCCGATGCGCAACGGATGTTCAAGCCAGTGTCTCGGACCATCTCTATGCCAACCGCGATTCAGTTCACCATCGTACGGTGCCATGTGTCGGATGCAGATCTCTGAAAAGCAAGGGGCATTGCCCATCAGTGTGTGTAGGCAATCCATGACGATCGGATGCCGAATCACATTGTCGAATTCAGGTGAAGTCAGAAGTGCATCGCAATTCACGGTCTGGTAATGTCCAATACGATACCAATGATCTTCAACTTCAGTGCGGTCCCGGTCAAAGCTATGAACAAAATGCGCAACCTCGACATCGCTCAGAATCTTACCGAGTGAGACATAGCCATTTTCTTTAAAAAACGCATAATCTGCCGGTTTCATATTTTTAATATACCTTGCGGAAGAACGAGGCGAGTTTAGATTTCAAGGTGCCTTCCTAAGAACCCGCCTGCGCCGTTGTTGCAGGCTACATTTTGATTTTTTATGTAACTGATAAACAAATAGGCATCTGCTATCGACTTGCTTGTAGCCGTCGAACCCGAGCGGGTGTGTCGTCGCCTTGGATCTCCGAGGAGAGAATCTGAAGACTTCGGTCTTCAATCGGTAACTCCACCTTTACGCAGCCACGGCGATGCGATTCCCGGAGTGCGACGGCTACCTCTAACGCGGCACGCCCATCTTCGCCTGAACACTTCGGAGAGGTCCCGTTCTCAATGGCGTTGATGAGATCTTCAACGATTGTGAGTCCCATGCCTTGCATTCGTACGGGGATCGGGAACGGACATTGCACAGGCACGCCACGTCCTCGTCGTCCGCCAGGAATCATGCGAATTAATTCAAACGTTTCGGCGTTGTTGACAGAACGGATGCGTCCCGTTGTGCCGATGACATCGACCTCCCATGGTGCCGCCCCACAGGATGTACTCCGCAGATACGCACGGACACCGTTATCAAAAACGAGGTAGCCGTTCCCCTGCAGATCGCCTTCACCTGCGGCGGCTGCGTCGGACTGCATCTCACCGAAAACCCACTCAACGTTCCCACCCGCCATATATCGTAAAATATCAATCGCATGGCTGCCGTTATGCGAGAGTCCACACTGTGCATAGACTGTCACCTGCAGCACATCGCCGATTTCGCCTTCATCAATGAGTTTCCGCGCCTCGCTAAAGAACGGATTCCAGCGTCGGGCACAATTGATCGCCAGCGCGACACCTTCTGCTCGGCAGGTCTTCACCATCTCGTCCGCCTCGGCGAGACTCAACGAAATCGGTTTCTCTGCCCAGATCGCTTTGACACTGGAGCGCGCCACATCTTGCACGATAGTTGATCGGATCCGTGCTGTCGTGCAGACACTAACAAGGTCCAGATTTTCCTTCTCCAGCATTTCACGGTAATCGCTGTAGATATGTTCAGAACTTAGCCCCCACCGTTCGCCGAAGATCGCCGCCTGTTCGGCGTGTAGATCGGCACCCGCAGCCAGCTCCACATTCGGTGCAGCATGGTAAGTTGGACCGTGGCAATAGGGCAAAAAGAGCGACCCACCTTGCGTGATTTCGTCGTCAAAGGTGCTGCCCATACGACCTAAACCGATTACACCTGCTCGATACGTTGTCATCCTTTTCTCCTTTTTTAGTAAAATTCAAAAATCACTCTCCCACATGGCTCCCGTGACAACATCATCAGTTTTTTTTCTTTTTGATAACGCTTTTTGAGGCGTAAAATCCGCTGTATCAACAGTAACTTTTGTTTCATCCTCGTTCCAAATCGTCTCCATTCCTTCACCAAAATAAAGGAACAAAAAATTCTCCGTTCTCTTCTGCCAATCAAAACCGTGTTTTTTCAGGGTTTGCGTAATATCGCCTGCATCTAAGATTAACTTCACAAGTTGGAGTAAAATGCTTTTCCCGCTCGCTTGCTCCCCGACGAACACCGTCATATCTCCAAAGGAAATGTCAGCTTCCGGAATTTGTCCTAATGAAGTTAGTTTGATGCGTTCCATAATTATCTTCTTCCCTTTCCAATATTTTAACTATAAGGGCAAGGTTACCTCGTCCTACTAATATTTATTTTACCACAATTCAGATTCTCTCGTAGACAAAATCCAACCACTTGTCTTGCGGTGGTATAATTTCGGGTTTCGGTGAAAGTGGTGTCCAATACGGACTGAAGATGTATCCTCTATCGCTTTTCAATTCCCATGCATCCGCTGTTTCCTCTTGTGTGCTTAAGAGAAAAAAATGCCTCGTTTTCTGCACACCTATGTTTTCGTTCGGCACCCACCCCGTAATATTATAGCAGATACATGTCGGATTAGGATGTTTGTCGTATTCGATATACGAAATATGCGTAAAATCTTCCCGTATGGAATGGTAATTGACAGTCAGCCCCTTCGTGAGTTTTTCTTTGTAAAGCATTGCGTTTAAATCGGGTTCAATATAAACCTGCGTTGTTTCCGCTATTATTCGCTCTCCTTCCGCCAACTCATTTTCAAAACAACCCAGATATGCCTCAATTTCTACAGATTGTAAGCCTGTTTCCTCATAAACCTCTCTTTTCACAGCAGTTTCAAGGTCTTCATTCTTTTCCACAGTACCTGCAGGAATTTGGACCCCTGCAGTTGGATGTTTAAACACAAGTAACTCCTTGACACCATCTCTTTCACGGACGATAAATGCAGTAACCTTCTGGATAACTTGGTTCACTCTAATTTCTCCCTAATCAATGGTTCTGCTCCAACGAATGCGCGTCCCGTTTTTCCCTCAGCGCGGAATACAGATAGGTTGTCCCTGTTCGTGTCTTTGATGAGCCAGATATGCCCCGCAAACGTGTGCTGATTCACAAAGGTATCAACCGCAATCTTGCCATAGTACTTTTCGTCACCCTTATCATCTATCCAATAGTATGTAATCTCAGCCTTCGTACCATTCACGAAAATGATTGCGGTTTCGGTGTCACTGCCTCCGGATCTTAGATTTGGAAGCAGACTCGGATCATGCTTATCCAAATTCACCCACTTACCACCACCATCACTATCGGGATTCTTCAATTGTTGGTGGAATTCTGTCAACTCTATCAGCTCGGCGGGCCATTCAAATTTCGGGGAATCTTCAGGATTGAACCCATGGAGATGTACGAGATGCGTACGGGTTATTGCCTGTGTATATCGCCAATCCATATCACCATAAATTTCAGTCAGCAGCGCAGCGAGTGTTGGGTCGTATTCTTTTAACTTATCGCGGGTATCAACATGGTTATGTTGGTCGTCGTTTGCTCGGTTCGTGTCGAACCAAGACTGCGTGCCTTCAGCCCAATACTCTGCTCTGTTCGTAATGGCATAAGTGTCTTTCCACAACCCTTTTTCGACTGCAGCATCATATAGTCCCTTAAGACGCTCATCGAAACTCGGATCCACCGTATTTAATCCCATCTGATGAATCGCATGCGCGAATTCGTGAACCAAAATATTTTCAGTCGAATACGGATCGCCTTCGTAATTAAGCAGGTTCTCCTCACCACAACTGACAGCGGGTCGCGATGGTGTGGAACCCAAACCGCGTGCGCGCCGATCCCAATAATAGTCGGGTTGAAGATCGCTATGTTCGGGAATCTGCGTCGTCAGTTCGTTATGTGCCATCACAGCAAAACGCACATTATTTTTTCCGAGTGCTTGTAGTATATCCCGCCGATGCCCGACCATCTGCTGAATGAGCCAAGCCGCTTCCTTCAGTGCATAAGGACTCACCTTTGCCGATGCGACAACAGGCAACCCTTCAACATCAAGCGACTGCTCGTAAAACGGATCTAAGTTAAAAGTTTCGCGAACGGCAGTCGATGGTGGTAGAGGCTCAGAGATATTGACGCTCTGCGCCATCGCAGTCAGTTGAATTGCGGAAAATAGCACGCAAACTATGAAAACGCCAGTTAGATAAAACATAAATCAGCCTCGTTTTTTATTTTTACTGTCCTTCCCGATACTTCAGTTCTTGCCAGATGGCGCGCATCTGCCACACATCCATTAAAACGACCTTTGCCTTCTCGTCAATTCGGAGTTCTTCCCATGTACCCGTCATATCGGATTATCCCTTATTCAGCATCCGGCTTGCAAGTCTTTGACCTTGCGTGGCGGGAACGGCTTTTTAGACTCCATACACTACCGGCAAAATTGCTCTCAATTAGTTGTTGAAAAATTCCATAGTCGGCTGATGGTTTGATGTCAAATCGATCCATTTCGGGTGAAAAAGGATAGATTTCCGATTCACCTGCCAGTACAGCGAAGAATTTACCGCGGTTATTCGGAAGGAAAATGGGTCCTTTCCATTCCAAATACTCAACTGTTGGTGATATATCAGGAATAGACATCTCAACGTGGAAAAGAACCTCTGTTCGATGCCACAATTTAATAAAAGCAGGGAGTCTGTTTTGGAGTTGGATGTTACCATGAAGATATGGGGTACGGAAGAAAACTCTCTCCGAAAAAGCCAAGAGTTTGGACGAATTAAATGCGTGTGGTAGAAAGTATCCATCCAAACTCGTTCCGTTTTCATTCAGACAAACACCAACAGCGATCACAAATTCCTTAAACTTAAACCCCCGCCACTTCGCATCCATCGCACTAATCAGTAGAACAGCTTTATCCGCTTCGTGATATGGAAAGAGACCTTCCTTGTGCAACACCGCTTCCCAGAACGACAAGTTTGCGGTGCCGTAGAGGGTAACCTCTTTGACATTGTAAAGATCTGCGACATATTTAACGGTAGGATTTGAAGCATTAGAATCACGCAATTTTATATTCCTTTACATGATACGCAATGTGTTATTCGGAAATCAGATGAATGCCCGAGACTGGATGCGAATCCTCAGGGTTTCGCATCCAGTCTTTAGTATCAAAAAGAAGTCAGTCTCAGAAAAGAAAGATGACTCTTCTCAATCTAAATGATCCTTTAGTTTCGCCCAGGTCGTTGTTAATTTGTCTGCAGCGTCAACAGACAACGCTGATCCGCCACCAAATTCAACATCAATTTCAAATTCATGAATTGTCTCGTGTACGTCCCGATCCCTGGGTGTTACGGGTTTCTTCCAACGGTCTTTGTTCGGCTTTCCTTTAGGTACTTTCGTTGCCTCAACATCGGGCATCGAATCCACAATTTTCGACACATCCCATACAGGAATTTCGCCTATAGGCGAGAGTGTAGCGATATTGGCTGAACGCGCGATTTCAACCCCATTCATCCACAGAATGTAGGAGTCGTCATAGTCAACCCGAAACATAATTTTTTTTGATGTAACCGCTTTAGGTACATCAAAGTGATAACGCGTGTAAAGTGAGCCAACCTCCCCTGATTTGATTTCCGTATTGTCATCACCATCACCGTAACCGATGCTGATGATGCCCTTTTTCCAGTTCGTATCGTCAAATTCGAGTTCAGTCCAACCATCAACGTCTTTATCAGGAACATGATATCTCACCTCAAAGCCCTCGTCAAAAATAACATCCTTTCCGACGGTGAGTTGGACAATAAGGGTCATATCACTACTGCTGAATCCATCATTATAACACCCCGCGGCAAGCACATTATCTTTTGTAAAAAGCTCAGGGGTATCGAAGGCATAAGCGAGAGATGTGAATACACAGCAGAAATATAGGTAGCAGAGAATTTGCTTTGTCATTAAAATTTCTCCTTATTCATTTTAAAGTGTTCTGAGTGAGAAACGAAATATCGGAAGCACTGCTCCGACGCTATTCCACTTAAGGCCAACCCCAAAAAGTTGATTAAGGGAAGGGTTCCTACATCAGAATCTTGTATCTCCAAAATTGATTCCTAACCACACAATATTAGAGGGATTTGTGTTTAAAGAGGTTTTGTGCCCAACCTCGTCTATACCTTCACGCTGCACCCTCCAATGACTTTTTAGCGAATCATGATCCAGTCCTCCTATAACTTGCACAAGTGCCGTATCTGCTGGGAGTTAAGCATAAATGTTTTTCATCTGCCAAGCATCAAGGGATTTGAGTTCACTTGCTTGTCCCTGCGAACGCAACGATACACCAACACTCTCTGCCTTATCAGGATAGACACGCATCGCCACGCACTGCTTCCCATTAGCGAATACCTCCACCACACTCTTGTCAACGAATACCCGCAGCTTGAGGGTTTCGTCTCGCGCGATAGAGACCGCTCCAGTTTCAGGGGCGCGTGAAAGGACATCTGAGGCAACTGACGAATACGATGAATCAATCGTTAGCAGACTATCACGTACGTCAACACCAGGATTCAGGTTGCGTAAGCCACGTTCCCTGAAGAACGCAATACGCGTGAACTCCTCTTTCTGCGGTGAACGGA
>JAPOZO010000095.1 GCA_026706025.1 Candidatus Poribacteria bacterium | reverse complement strand
CTGGCCACTACCGCCAGCCAAATGGGTGGTAATCTGCGAGTTGGTTTGGAAGACAACTACATCTATGGCGAACTCAAAAGCCGAACCTTGGACTTCACAACCCGCGCAGATATTAGTTTTACGCCGACGTTGAGCCTTCAATTCTACGTGCAACCCTTCATTACCATCGGCGATTACACAAACTTCAAAGAATTAGTCGAACCGAAGTCGTATCAGTTCAAGCCATATTCACTGAAGGAAAACCGCGATTTCCATCGGCGATCCCTACGGGGCAATACCGTCCTTCGCTGGGAATTCCAACCGGGCAGTACGCTGTTTTTGGTTTGGTCCCAATCCCGTGAAGCGGCTTTGGAATCCGTTCAGGAAGCGGATCTTGATTTTCGTCCCCTGCATCGTCTGGGAAGCAGTTTCACGGATGAAGGGGAAAACATTTTCCTGATTAAATGCCGGTATTGGTTTGGAGTGTAAGTTGAAATCCTGAAATGCGTAAGTCCTATAAAGTATATAAAGCACTAAAGAATCGGGTAAGATTTCCGGATTTGGAGGAAACTTATTGATGGAAAAAACGAAGTATACAACGGCAAAGACTAACATAGCGCGCCAAAGCACTACAAGTAAACACACAAAACAGAAAATTTATGCGATAATAATATTCACTATATCATCGTTTAGCCTATTCGCCAGTTTACAAACTTGGGCTGTAGAAAATATACAGACCGTTCAGAAAGAACTTCCGGCAGTAAAAACAAATCAACCGCCTCTTATTGACGGTGCTCTTGATGATGCCTGCTGGCAGGATGCACCGCGAGCCGTCGGTTTTACCGACGAACGCACCGAAAAACCAGCGAAAAACCAATCCATCGGTCACCTCGTTTATACGGACACAGCCATCTACGTCGGACTTCACCTCTACGACGATATGCCCAATAAAATTGTGGCACGTCAAACCAAAGACCAGACGCGAATTCGCGGAGAAGATTGGGTCTCCTTCAGTCTTGACCCGTTTCATACACACCAATTTTCCGACAGAAACTTCTTTATCGTAAATCCGCTTGGCACGAAATTCGCACATCTCGCCACCGGACGCGCCGAGAAAAGTGAGTGGATTGGGCTATGGAAACTGCTGCCCAGATTGTGCAAGATGGATGGGTTGTAGAGATGGAAATCCCATGGCAGATGCTGGATTACCCTGACACAACTAAACCGGTGCGGATGGGTATTAATATTGACAGACTGCAACAGCGCACAGGAGAACGTTCTTGGTGGTGCAATCTTGGTGTCCAGGAATTTCGGGAAAACGATGGACACTGGATTGATGTGTTACCCCCGCCCCGCACGCGCGAACTCAAGTTGTTACCCTATCTGATTGGTGGTATCAGTGAAAAGGAAACCGATGACAGAGAGTATACGGCTCGCGCGGGAGCGGACATCCGTTACGAGGTTACCCCGCAGCTACGGCTCATCGGTACTGCCAACCCCGATTTTGATAACATTGAACAAGCCGTAGAAGGCATTGATTTCTCCTATGGTGAACGCTACGTGCCTGATCGCCGTCCTTTCTTTTTGGAAGGGGGCAATGTCTATCGCCTCCGTCGGCTGTTCCATTCGCGGCGGATAATGGATATGGACGGAGGGCTTAAACTCTTTGGCAAACTTGCGAAAAACACCTCAGTCGGCACCTTAGGCACGTATCACCGAAACAACCAGAACGCTATTCTTCAAGTCTCACAATCGCTCACAGCAACATCTAATATCAGCGCGGCGTTCCTTTCGCATCATCACCGGGACACTGGAGCGAACAATGTCGGTTATCTTTCCGGGGACATGCGGTACGGTAAATTTTCAGTAGGTTCTAACCTCATCCAAACTTGGGCAGGCGAATCGGGCGGAAGGAATGGGTTCGTCAGTATAGGCTACAACGGACCGCTTTTCCAACCCTACCTGTCCGCATTTTTTATAGATCCAGATTTCGTCAATAGACTCGGTTACCTTCCCTTCACCGGCTACCGCGGCGTGGGTTTGGGTAGTTTCATCAAAAACGAATGGCGTGAAGGATTCTTCCGCAGAGCCTCCGTTTCTGTCCAAAGCCAAATCTCTAACACTTATGAAGGTGAGGTCTTCCGGCGTGACTTCTATGTATCTTCACTTATCCTAACACATAGCGACTATGCGCTTGCCGCTGGCTGGAGGGGCGGACAATTTGAAGAATTCAGCGATAGTGTTTTCAGCATCGGATTACGTGCGCGTGCTTCTGACAGGTTTAATAATGTCGGTATTACCTACAATACGGGTGAACAGGCAGGTGGACGAATTCATCGCATCAGCGGAAATCTAAATCTCCGCGCCTACGGCTTCACCGCAGGATTCTCCTCACAAATCCAGTGGCATTTTGAGAGACGCTACCAACAGATTCTAACGCTCACTTATGACTTCAGTCCCGCCTTGAGCCTTGGCAGTCGGTTAATCTGGCGAGACGAGAGTATCAACATCTACTTCGCATTACGCCGATCAGGCTATGTCGGCACGGACTTTTTCATTATCCTTGGCGATCCAAACGCTTTGGAATTCAAACAACGTCTGATAGCAAAGGTACTGCGAGCGTTTTAACAGTTGAGAGCACCTCAGAGTTAACTCCTAAGCATACATAATAATAATTAATAAAGAGGAAACAGCAATGACAATTCACGAGGCACTTGAGCCGCAAGTTGATCAACTATTTGCAGAGTGGAATCGATCAGATTCTCCCGGTGCTGCTCTGGCGGTTATCAGAGACAGTAAGATCATCTATAAACGAGGATACGGTATGGCGAATCTGGAATACGACATCCCAATTACCACGACAATCATCTTCGATATCGCTTCAATATCCAAGCAATTTGCGGGATTTGCCATCGCTACGTTATTAGATGAAGGAATGCTTTCATTAGATGATGACATCCGAATACACTTGCCCGATGTACCAGATTTTGGAAGTATCATCACAATTCGACATCTCCTGCATCACACCAGCGGACTACGGGATTGGTCACAAGCACTTATTATCGCAGGCAGCGAAATGGATGACGTAATTTCGTTTAAGCATATCTTGAAAATGGTCCGGCATCAGAAAGCACTCAACTTCGAGCCTGGGACGGCGTTTTCATACACCAATACAGGTTACAACCTGTTAGCAGAAATCGTCGAAACAGTAACGGGAGATTCATTCCGTCAGTGGACGGATACCAACATCTTCAAGCCTCTCGCTATGACCAACACCCACTTTCACGATGACCACGAAATGATTCTGAAAAATCGGGCGTATTCATATCTATCTGTTGAAAATGGTGGGTTTAAAAATGCTGTGAACAATTTAACCGCACTCGGTTCAAGTTCTCTTTATTCAACAGTGGAAGACTTGGCAAAGTGGATAATGAATTTTGATACCCCACATATCGGTGGACGAACAGTACTTGAACAGATGCACGAACGTGGTGTGCTTAACAGTGGTGAGCAAACCGACTATGCGTTCGGGTTGCACATCAGTGAATACAGGGGATTAAAGATGGTTGAGCATGGCGGGGCCTGGAGAGGATTTCGGAGCCATGTGGTCCGTTTTCCGGATCAGAAATTTGGCGTTGTTATCTTATCCAATCTGGATACTTTTCCCTTCAGTTTAACAGAAGAAGTCATTAAGCTCTATCTCGCTGATGCTCTTGATCCAGAAAAATCCGAGCCAGATACAGCAGCAGAACCTACCGAGGAAAACGGATTCAAACCTCTGGCACCCGAACAGTTGACAGAATTCAAGGGCAATTATTATACCGAGGAACTTGATACAACCTACACTATTGATGTACGTGGAGATCAGCTTGTGGCACAACACATAAGACACGATGACATATTGCTAACCTATACTGATGGTCATTTCGTCGGGGACGCGTGGTTTTTCCCAGAGGTTCATTTTACGCGCGATGGCACCAGACGCGTTACAGGGTTTAGACTGACAGGAGGTAGAGTCAGAAACTTACACTTTCAGAAAAAAGCGCATTAAGACAGTATTTTCAACAGAAAGGGCAACACGTTGAATGGGGACGCACAGCGAGGCAGAAATAGGCTCCCAGAAATTCTGATTTTTTTTTTCAAAACAGGGTTTAATTGCGTAAATTATCCTAAAAAAAAGAGGAAAAAAATCGGTGAAAATCGAATGGGACTTTCGGGTCGTCCGGGTGTTTATCGTAGTTTTTTCTGTTTTGCTACTCTCAAGCGTCGTAAAAGCTCAGACGGAAACAGAATCCGCTCACAGGGTTGCAACTGCTATCCGTATTAAAGGCGCACCACCACAATTGGATGGTGTTTTAGACGACGATATCTGGAAAACCGCCCCGCTTCACGAAGGTTTTCGACAGCGCGACCCCGATGAGGGAGAACCCGCTTCCCAACGCACTACATTCCAAGTCGCCTACGACGATGAAGCACTCTACTTTGGAATTATGTGCTATGACAATGAACCCGATAAAATCGTTTCCCGTCTCGTCAGGCGGGACAATTACGTTGAATCGGATAAGATCCACATTAACCTTGATCCACATTACAACCGGCAGCGTGCTTTCTGGTTCACTGCCTATCCTTCTGGTTCTGTGACAGACGGTATCGCTGCCGACAGTGGTCGGTGGGACAGCACCTGGGACGGTGTGTGGGATGTGAAGACTCAGATTCACGAAGATGGGTGGGCTGCAGAATATAAAATCCCGTTTCACGTATTGCGTTTTTCTCCAAAAGCGGAATATACGTGGGGGCTCCAGGTAACGCGGGATATTAGTCGAAAAAAAGAAAATGCCCATTGGCGTTTGATTAAAAAGGATGAACCGGGTTGGGTATCTCGCTTTGGGGACCTGGTTGGCATCAAAGATATCCATCCGACCCGTCATTTGGAGGTGCTGCCTTACGCTATGGGGCGGACGACCCACAACCGCGAAACCAACCTGTGGGGGAATGTTGGTGCTGATGTCCAATATGGGATTACCACTGGAACGACCCTCAACGCCACCATCAACCCCGATTTTGGACAGGTAGAGGCAGATCCGGCGACTCTAAATCTCTCAGCGTATGAGGAATTTTTTCGGGAGCGTCGTCCCTTCTTTGTCAAAGGGGCATCCATCTTTGGAAACAACGACTATAGTTTCTTTTACTCCCGCCGAATTGGACGACAGCCGGGACATTTCGACCTTCCTGAAGGTGCGGAGGAACTGAGTCGTCCAGAAGCTACAACCATACTTGGTGCTGCCAAAATTGTGGGCAGAACACAAGGCGGAACCTCCTTCGGCATCATGGAAGCGGTCACCGCACCGGAGTACGCACAGATCGAAAAATCTGTTGGTGGAAAGAGAACCCAAAGCGATCACCTCATTGAACCCTTGACGAACTACTTTGTTGGGCGAATCAATCAGGATGTGCTGAAAGGGAATTCACAGATTGGCATGATAACCACAGCAGTCAATCGACGATCCTCTAATGCTGCTTATGTCGGCGGACTTGATTGGGATTTGAAGTTTGCGGAGGAACGATACCAGATAACTGGCACCTTAGCAGCGAGTCAAGCAGGGAAACTGGATGCACGCAAATCAGGGTATCTTGCCCATCTGGAGTTTGACAAACGGGGCGGGTGGTTAAGGTTTGACACCGATTTAAGCGTTCTCTCTCCTGATTTCGAGATTAACGATCTCGGCTACCATCGACGCTCGGACATGCTGGAATGGAATTACGACCTCACCGTGCGGAAGGAGAAGCCTTTCAGCATTTTCCGGCGTGTTGTTCTTGGTCTCTACGGTTGGCGGCATTGGAACTACGACGGGGTCAGTATTAGTCGTTATTCTGAGATATGGACAGACGGACGCTTGAAAAACTATTGGGATTATGATCTGTGGATTGGACGGAACTTGGAATCATTTAGTGATGATGACGTCCGGCGTGGTGGAGCACTGATCAAAAGCCCCGCAGGTTGGTGGATTTTTACAAATCTCACCACCGACAGCCGCAAAATGATTCGCCTCCAACTCAATCCTGTTTTTGCTTGGAATGATGATAAAAGGTCTTATGACTATGATGTGGATGTTAATCTTCGTATTCGACCGGCATCCAATATTGAGTTTAGCATTGGTCCGAGTTATGCTTATCAGGTCAAGGATGCCCAGTGGGTGGAGTTGATTGAAGAAAATGTCAATGGAAAAATTAAAAATCACTATGTCTATGGAGAGTTAACAACTCGAACGCTGGACTTCACCACCCGCGCAAACATCAGTTTTACACCAACATTGAGTCTTCAATTTTACGTGCAGCCCTTTGTTACCATTGGAGACTACACGAACTTCAAGGAACTGATCGAACCGAAGTCTTATCAGTTCAAGCCATATCCGTTGAATGAGAACCGCGACTTCCATCGGCGATCTCTGCGAGGCAATACCGTTCTCCGCTGGGAATTCCAGCCGGGCAGCACCCTGTTTTTAGTGTGGTCCCAATCGCGTGAAGCTGCCTTGGAATCGGTTCGGGAAGCGGATCTTGATTTTCGTCCCCTGCATCGTTTGGGAAGCAGTTTCACCGATGAAGGAAAAAACGTCTTTCTGATTAAATGTCGATATTGGTTTGGGATGTAGAGGAGCGAAAAAAATTATAAAGAAACCCAAGTTGGGTGTCATAATTAGAAGATCCCACGCACTATTCAAACGAACAGTAGTATTAGGAGTATACTATGGTAATTACCGTGTCTGAGAAAGAAGGAGTCATTATTTTCAGACTGAGCGGCAGAATTATCTCCCCGGGTATCAAAGAGATCTCGGAAACCGTGGCGGAAGCACTTACAGTTTCCTCATCACCTCTGAGATTTGTTTTTGATTTTAAGAAGGTAACTCAGATAGATAGTTTTGGACTCGGTGCCCTGATGAAAATCCATTCTGATATTCACCCGCGTCAAGGGAAAATCGCAGTGGTTAATGTCAACAAACATGTCAAGAACCTCATTGTCACGGCACGATTGATCACCGTCTTTGAAAGCTTTGAAAGCGAGGATGATGCGATTGCTGCTCTGAGCAAAAAATCATGAAAAACAATTTAACTACCAGAATAGACACTTACTATAAACTCAACACGCATCTCATATACCTTGATAACGAAAAGTTAAATTCTCTTTTTGATAGTGAAAGGGATACGCGCGGTTGGGGTGAAAACCATATAATCAAGTTAGGAAAATCAAAGGTATTCGTCAAGAAAATCCCACTCACCGACCTTGAGTCCAATAACATGTTCTCGACCAAGAATCTATACGATTTGCCAACTTACTACAACTATGGCGTTGGCTCGGCAGGCTTTGGGGTTTTTCGCGAACTTCTGATGCACATCCGAACAACAAATTGGGTCCTCCAAGGCGCAATTGAGAATTTTCCCCTAATGTACCATTACCGGATTATGCCGCGTTCTGGAGAAAAGGTGGACTTAGACCTGAAGTGGTATAAGAAATATGTCAAATATTGGAACAGTAATGAGAATATTGCAAGATACATGGTTGACAGAACGAATGCAGAATGTGAGATAGTGCTGTTTTTAGAGTATATCCCTTACACGTTTTCAAAATGGTTTGAAAAAAACATAAACCAATCAGGAGCACTCATCAATGAAATACCGGATACCATAACCTTTCTGCGAAAGAACGGAATTATTCATTTCGATGTTCATTTCGGTAATATCCTCACGGATGGAAATAAACCCTACTTAACGGATTTTGGATTAGCCCTTGACAGGCATTTTGAGTTAAGCGAAACTGAACGAGCGTTCTTCAGTAAACACAGGGACTATGACTATGGAGAATTTTTGCTGTGTTTTGGGGAACATCTTTCATCTATTTATCGAGGGCTTGCAGAGACAAAAAAGAAAAAAATTATGCAGAAATATAGCCTCAAAGATGAGATGCAATATCCCGAGGATTTTATTATCTTATTGGAAAATATCGGTGAAATCTACGCCGAAGGACTCATGAAATTGGACAAAAATTATGTTGAAGTGCTCATAAAATATCGCGCCATTATTGTCCTGATGGCAGAGTTTTTCGCGGATATGGGGCAAAATGATAAAAAGGACACGAGATACAGTCACGCGAAATTAAAGCGTTTGCTTGAAGAAACGGAAATCCTTCAGGAGAGAACCTCTTTACCCCAACGCTGACCCTTCAATTTTACCTACAACCCTCCATTGCCATTGGCGACTATACAGACTTCAAGGAGTTGATCGAACCCAAATCGTATCAATTCAAACCGTATCCACTCGACGAGAACCGAGATTTCCATCGGCGTTCCTTACGAGGCAACACCGTTCTCCGTTGGGAATTCCGTCCGGGCAGTACGCTGTTTTTAGTGTGGTCCCAATCACGCGCAATCCAGTTAGAGGAAGTGGGTGCAGAGGAACTTGAGTTTCGTCCGTTCCACCGGTTGGGAAGCAGTTTTACCGATGAAGGGACAAACATTTTCCTGATAAAATGCCGATATTGGTTCGGGATATAACCTTTTGATACCATTTGAAACCTGATTTTTGAACAAACTGTCCAAAAATTAGACAATAGAAACCACTGCGTTCGTCAAAATCGGTGAGAAGCCTCCTTTCGGACGTGATTTCACGCACAAATCGTTATTGGCATGGAAATTGCAGCTTCCGTGTTACGAAAGATAAAAGTTGAAATTTTCTTAACAAATAATGTAGGAAATGTTATTATGGAAGATAAAATTAGATATAACACTACGTTAACGCGCGAACATTTAACCACATAGAAGGTGGGTCTCATGAAATCGCGTCGGATACCTCTGGCGTGGATGGTCTCGCTTGCCCTACACGTCTGTCTCGCAATCAAGGAGGATATACGCATGAAATATATGCGGTTGTTATTGATTCAATTTGTACTGCTTGTATTGGGATTGGTCGGTTATTGCATTGCTACTGAGATTGGCTTTGAAGCCGAAGACGCAGATGAAATTGTAGAAATCATGGAAATTTATGAAGATAAGAGAGCTTCAGGCGGTATGTATATATCGGCGGGAAAGGGCGGGGGTGGTCGCCACCCCGGTAAAGCCGATTTCGTGATTAACGTTAGAACACCCGGTCAGTACACGATGTGGGGGCGGGTGATTGCCCAAGATACGGCGAAGGACTCTTTCCATGTCACAGTCGATGAGAAGAAAAGTCCACAACCGGGTGATGCCGACATGATCTGGGATACAGGTCAGCATCAGGAGTGGACGTGGTCAAAAGTAAAATGGCGCGAAAAGAATCCTTTGACCTTTGATCTGAAACCGGGGAAACATACCGTTACATTTTGGTCAAGGGAAGGCGATACCCGTTTGGATGCCGTTTACATGGCAATAGATCCCAACGCTGTCCCCAAACTACCGAGTGAAATTGAGGGTTTTGCTGTGCATCCCCGGAATCGCTTAACGACAACTTGGGCGGAGCTGAAAAAACGGTAGGGCTGGACTCAAGCCCTGTGACATCAGAGCTGTTAGTCCTAATGCGTGGAGACCAGATGACTTGACACAACTTAACACAAGTCAACGCAATTTGGCGGTTCCAGCAGGAGTGGCCTGGTGCCATGATTTTACACACAAATCGCTGTTGGCATGAAAATTGCAAAAATTAACGAAGATAAGCGTTAAATTTTTCTTGACAAATAATGTCCGAAATGTTAGTATTAAGCGTAAATTAGATGTAACAAACATTAACGCGCGAACATGCAACTATACAGGAGGGGCGTACTATGAAATCGCGCCGGATACCTCTGGCATGGATAGTCTCGCTTGCCCTACACGTCTGCCTCGCAATCATTGTAGGGTACGTCGCTATCTCGTCCAATCAACAGAAGGCACAAGATGCTATTGATGTAAGTTTTTTCATCGTTACACCACCACAAGCAGCACAAAGGGATCTGATCTCTAAACCCGTTGTTGTAGCAACGCCAGTTCCGGATTTGAGAGTAGTTCCGCAAACTGAGGCGGCACCCCGTCGCACAACACGCACTGTGAAAGCGTCCACGGCTGCAGCACCGACTGCACCACTGAACACAGGTTCACCCGCTGCGCTAAAAACGCAGCAGGTTAACGTTTCAAACAGTTCTTCTGTGGTCCAGCACACCGCAGAACCACTGTCAACCGTCGCAGTGCTGCCGACAACATCGGATGCGGGGCCTACCGCCGGATTGCGTAGCAGCGGTCTAACAACAGACGGCATCGGGACAGGCATTGGTGATGGTTTAGGTGCCGACACCGGACGTGGGGCTTTTGGTTCCGAAGTGGGTGTCACACAGGGGCGAGGGCACAATCATGCCGGGTTAGATTCGTTGGTCAAAGGGGACGGTGCTGCGAATGTCAACGCGTCGTTGTCAGATGTAACAGAGAACGTTGTGATCGGTAACGGTATGCCACCGCTCCCGAAGGGGAGTCCGGGGGCTATCATTCAGGGGCGCGGCAAGGAGATTCTTGGAAGACTCCATCTCGTGCGTCTCGATGACCCGTTACATCCGAACTTTGATTTCTGAGGCAGCGGCATCGGACACCTCCGATTCGGGGCAGGTCTGCCCTATTTAGTTCAGTCGCTGAATACAGAAACAGGCATCCAAACCCAAATGGTTGACGCAGTCAAAATCACGGACGCAGCGTTCTTTGAGTCACCGATTATCTTTATGGAACCGATTTCCACTTCTGGAGGAAAGCTCGAGAACGGATTGTTGCGGGGGAGTGCTATCTGGCAAACGAAAGGGAGTCGTCCTTCTCACGGCTATACGGATCGGGAAGCACAGCGGATTCGTGAGTATGTCATCAATCGCGGGGGGTTTATCTATATGCCCACGCACGGAAACACGGAATTGGCAATGCAACCCGCGCTTCGCGTCCTTCGTCAAATTCTCCCTGAATACCACTTGACCACTATTCCTAAAGATCATGAGATTTACAACACTTACTTTGAGTTGAACGGACCGCTCCGTTTTCCTGTTCGGAAAATGGGGAGTACTATTCTCCATCACGGTCCCTATAGCCAGTTACAGGGTGTTTTCATTGATGGGCGACTCGCTGTTCTCGTTGATACAGAAGCGATGATACATGTGATGGACGGCGCAGTGCAGAAACCGTTTTTCGGTCACTACCAAGACCGAAATAAGATTTTAGATGAATTCGCGCCTGCTGCTGCGAGACAACTCATCAATATCGTTATCTATGCGGTAACACACGGCAAGATTGCGGATTACAGTAAGTATATCCCTGAAGATGCGCTCACCGGTGGCGATGCAGAGAGTGTCCCGAAATCCGCACCTACTGCGGCAAATCAGTTGTGATGCTATTCTGTTAGGACGTACGCGAATTTGGTAAGCACACAAAATTGCCCTACTACGAACTATCTGGCTCGTCGTAGGGCAATTTTGTGGCTATTTTCGTATCAATAGTTTGCGTGTCGCAGTGAAATCGCCAGCTTTAAGTGTGTAGAAATAGACACCCGTCGCCACCTTCTCACCCAACGTATTGCTGCCATCCCAATAGATCGCACGGCTACGGCTATGATACATACCCGCAGCTTGATGCCCTAACTTCAGTTCCCGCACGACAACACCGCGTATATCGTAGATAGTGAGCGTAACTTCAGCGGGTTTGGCGAGTTGATAGGGTATCCACGTCTCAGGGTTGAAGGGATTGGGGAAGTTGGTGAGCAGGGCGGTCCTATCAGGAATGATAGGAGATACTTCAACCGATGGCGCACCACGGACATTCTCATCGTCGCTCTCCGTAACATCAATTGTAACGGTAATTCTGTCTCCACCACTATTGCCATCGTAGACGGTCACTGTTACGGTATAGGCCGATTTTGTGTCAGCGTCAAGGGCGGCTTTTGTTTGTAACTGCCCTGATTCGGTGACAATATCAAACGCATCGGCATCCGTGCCACCGAGACTATAGGTGAGGGTATGATTATCTGCGTCTGTAGCAGAGACAGCTGCGCCGATGTTTATGCCGGCTTCTGTGTTTTCTGCGACGGAACGCGTCGTGCTATCACCATCTGAGAACACAGGTATGTTGTTATTAATATTAATATCAATGGAAACAAGCCAATTTGCTCTCATGAGTCGACGGAGGGGCCCATAATCCGAAATCGGATTACCTTCCAGCAAGAGCCATAGCAGGGACGTCAAGTTTTCAAGGGCTGATATATCACTTATCGAAGCGCCACTCAAATTGAGCAATGCCACGGATGTCAAGTTTTCAAGAGCTGATATATCACTTATCGAAGTGTTATTCAGCCAAAGTCCTGTCAGGAATGTTAAGTTTTCAAGGGCTGATATATCACTTATCGAAGTGTCAGACAGAAAGAGCGATGTCAGGGATGTTAAGTTTTCAAGGGCTGATATATCACTTATCGAAGTGTTACCCAGATTGAGGTATGTCAGGGATGTTAAGTCTTCAAGGGCTGATATATCACTTATCGAAGTGTTATTCAGATAGAGCCATGTCAGTGTGGTCAAATCTTCGAGAGGGGCTATATCGGTGATGGAATTGTTTTGCAGATTGAGGTTTGTCAGTGTGCTCAAACCACTGAAATCACTGGATTTCAGTGATCTGATACCTTTATTGGAAAGGTCAAGTTTGGTAATTCCAGCAAGATGTTCGGGCGTCACCTCGTCGGGATTATTCACATCAGGCACCGCATCGACAATCGCATCGCGCACCTGTCGCGTGCGTTGATTGACGGGCATTATTAGTGTTTCCTCAACATCCGTGACGTTGATAGTGACGAGTCTGGCTAGGATACCGCCATTGCCATCGGAGACAGAAATGATAAACGTGTAGGCGTTCTGCGTTTCATAGTCGAGGGCATCTTTTGTTTGGAGTTGCCCGGTTGTGCTGACAATACTAAACGCGTGCCTGTCCGCGCCGCTGTACAGACTATAGGTGAGCGCGTCGCCATCGGGATCCGTTGCGGTGAAAGGCTCGCCGATGTTTGTGCCAGCAGCCGTGTTCTCGGCAACAGTGCGCGACCCGCCGACATTGAACGTAGGCATCTCGTTGACATTCGTGACGTTGATTGTGACAAGGATTGCATCCGTGAGACCGCTGCTATCCGTTGCGCGGACGGTGAGATTGTTGTAAGCGTTCTTCGTTTCATAGTCGAGAGCGGCTCTGGTTTGCAGCTGCCCTGTATTCGGGTTAATCCGAAACGCGTTTCTATCGCCCCGATGCAGCGAATAGGTTAATGTATCGCCGTTATCTGGGTCTGTGGCTGTGAAGGGAGCACCGATGTTTGTGTCGGCAGGTGTGTTCTCAGCAACAGTGCGCGTCGCGCGGGCACCTTCATTGAACACGGGTGCCCTATTCTCATCTGCCTGTGTATATCCTGTGTTAGATGTGCCAAAAAGTATTAAGAGGGTTAAGAGAAAAAATACGGTGGATCTTTGTTTTCTGATGAACAGTTTCAATATAAACTCCTATCGTTGTTTGAGATGTAAGTGATCTATTACAGTTGTTTGTGAGGTAACGCCGAAAGCCGCGACGCGCTGTCTCATTGGTGACGAAGCGCGTACGTAGGCGCGGGAAATCGTGCAGCCGTTAGTGCTGCGAATATGATGTTGTGAAGTAGAATATCCAAGAATGCTTAGCGTAAATAAAGCGATGGGGGAGGGTGGGTAAAGCTTGGTAATGTGGATTTTAGAAACAAGCAATGCCAGCTGGTACGGCATACCCATTATCGGACAGGGCACATCTTGTATCACTTTCTTCGGTGTCCCAATTTGAATAAATGGATCGGTCACTCTCAATTTCTTTCTATGCAAAAAGCATATATAAGTAATTCCATAATTTACCTTAAAATAGCCTTTAAGTTACAGAAGGACAAATTGAGTTTTAATAATAAAATTGAAACTTACTGACTATATACGACTTAATTATACAATACTTTTAGGCAAAAGGCAAATTATATTTATAAAAATCGCTAATTTCGCTTGAAAATACCTTTGCAGGGTCTCAAGGGGCTGATACAGATTATCGGTCCCAGACTGGCACAAACTAAATGAAGTTTAACAATCTAATTCGGTAATTTCCTAACGAAGCCCAGTGCGGTTTCCTAACCGCGCCGGGGCCTGAAAAAGGACGAAAACTCTATAATTTCTTAAAACTGAATGCCCCTGACTTCGTTGGAAAAAACTTGACAAATTGCCGAAAAACGAGCAAGATAGTCGTAAAACCGCATCTCCATTTGACAAATTGCCCTTAGAAATGTATAATATAAAGAAGTACTATTTCATTTGTCAATAAGGCGGAGTTTGCATGTTTCCTGTATTGCAAGCCTAAAAAAAGAACAAGGGAGATTAAGATAGAAATGGCTGATTATGCGAATCCTGATGTTTTGGTAACTACAGAATGGGTAGCCGCACACGGCGGTGATACCGGTATCCGGCTCCTTGAAGTTGATGTTGATACGTCCGCTTATGCTGAAGGGCATATCGCTGGCGCAGTTGGACTGAATTGGCAGACCCAACTCTGCGACCAGATTCGCCGCGATATTCTCACGAAAGAACAATTTGAAGCACTCTGCAACGATAGCGGCATTGCTAACGATACCACCGTTATCTTCTATGGCGATAATAACAACTGGTTCGCAACTTACGCATTGTGGCAATTCCGCTACTACGGACACGATGAGAGCCTGTTGAAGGTGATGAACGGGGGTCGCCAAAAATGGATCGATGAAGGCAGAGACCTTGTCACTGACGTGCCGGATTATCCGAGTACAGGGTATCAGGCGAAGTTTCCTGATGACAACGTTCGCTCCACGGCGGATAACGTCCGCGACACACTCGGACAAGGTGTTGTTAACCTCGTTGATGTCCGTTCACCTGCCGAATTTTCCGGCGAAGTCATCGCACCACCGGGTATGAGCGAGACGGCACAACGCGGTGGACATATCCCCGGCGCAGCGAACATTCCATGGGCAACCGCAGTTGCTGAGGACGGCACCTTTAAATCCCACGATGAACTGCAGGAGATTTACGGTGGCGCAGGTGTTGATGATAGTAAAGAGACAATCGCCTATTGTCGTATTGGTGAACGTTCATCGCATACGTGGTTTGTGCTGAAGTATCTACTCGGTTATGAGAAAGTTCGCAACTATGATGGCAGTTGGACGGAATGGGGCAATCTTGTCGGTGCACCCATCGCACGCGACTAAAGGAATAGATGTCAGCAAGATGGCTATCGGCTGTCAGCATTTAAGAGGTTTCTGATTTAATCAAACACTTCTTTGCTGACTGCTGATTGCTGACGGCTGAAGGCTATAAAAAATATGTCCAAATTCGTTTCTGCCCATGCTATTGCCTGCATGACTCGCCAAGATGTGGCACGACTGCTGAAGCGGTTCAAAGAAAAAGAAAACACGGATGTTCGGAATATCCGTGTCTTCTGTGATACACTGTCCGGCAGAATGGTCTGCGAGTGGGAAGCGCGAGATCGCGTTGTCTTAGTCGAATGGCTAAAGAAGTGCAACGTCCAGATACGCGGAACAGGCGAATGGCTCATGGCAGTCCAATATGAGTCCGTAGACGATGAACTTGTTACACCTCAGCGGGATAACCCGTAAATGCGCAGGTGGGCAAGATAGCGACGCAAAAACCGATGTATTACTTAACCCGGCAGACGGCGTTTGAGGCATCACATTACAATCGTATCCCTGAATTGAGCGATGCTGAAAACTTTGCGTTGTTCGGTGCCGCCGCGAATCCAAATAGCCATGGACATAACTATGTGCTTGAGGTGATGGTGAAGGGAGAGGTAGATGCGGATGATGGCATGGTTATCAATTTGGTAACGTTGGATGCCTTGTTGAAGACTGAAGTGCTTACCAATTACGATCACAAGCATCTGAACCACCAGCATCCGGTTTTTGCTAAAAACCCGCACCTACAACCGACGTGTGAGAACATCGTTATGGAGATTTGGCAACGACTCGAGCCTTCGCTGCCGGATCGGATGTTGCACAGGGTGCGACTCTACGAAAGCGCATCCAATTTTGCCGACTATTATGGGGACGGACCGATGGTGTATCTGACCAAGGTTTACGAGTTTAGCGCAGCCCACCGCTTACATAGCCACGCACTCAGTGACGAGGAAAATCAAGACATCTTCGGAAAGTGCAATAACCCGGCTGGACATGGACATAACTACGTCCTTGAAGTTACCGTAAAGGGGGACGTAGATAAGAGAACCGGACTGGTTGCAGGTCTAAATTTTCTTGATGAAGTCGTTCAAAAACAGGTCTATGCCCGCTTTGATTACAAGCATCTCAATGTGGATACACCTGAATTTGAAACGCTTAACCCGACCTCAGAGAATTTCGTCAAAGTGCTTTGGGACGTATTAGCACCGAATTTACGTCCGGTGACTTTACATCGCCTGCGCTTAAGAGAAACGCCGAAAAATCACTTTGATTACTACGGTGCGTAATCTATTTCATTCCAGAAGCCTTGCTCAACAGTGCAATGGAGACAAACTTTAACACTATGGATCTTAAACAGGAGCCTCCAAACCCAGAATTAGAGAATCTTTTCACCAAAATTCTTGGAAATTTGGGTGAAGACCCAAGTCGTCAAGGCTTGGTGAAAACGCCGCTCCGTGCCGCGAAAGCGATGGAATTTTTGACGAGCGGTTACCATCAAGACATCAATGAAATTTTAAATGGGGCGATCTTTGACGAAGATTACGACGAAATGGTGATCGTGAAGGAGATCGAATTTTACAGTCTCTGTGAACACCATATTCTCCCCTTTTGGGGCAAATGTCACGTCGGGTATCTTCCAAGGAACCAGATTATTGGTTTGAGTAAGATCCCGCGCATCGTCGATATGTTTTCCCGGCGGTTGCAAGTCCAAGAACGCCTCACCCGTGAGATCGCCGAGGCACTCGAAACTGCGCTTGACCCGCGCGGTGTTGCGGTTGTCATGGAGGGTCAACACTTGTGCATGATGGCACGGGGTGTGGAAAAGCAGGCACCAAGAATGACAACAAATGTCATGCGCGGCGCGTTCCGCGAGGATAGTTCAACGCGTGCGGAGTTTTTGAGGTGCGTCCAAATATCTTAATACAGTTTTTCAGGACTTACGCACGCTAATCTCCTACTCGGTCTTTGACAAACGGCAAGGTTTTCGACCGCGCTGGCAACTGGAGTAGGGTTGCACAAGTCCTAACTTTTTTGTCGTTGTAGACAGATTTAAACACATTGTAGAATGTAGAGGTGAGCATGGTTTCTTCGAGCCATCCGAATGCGCAAGAGATAACCAAACTTGACGGAAAGGTCGCCGTGGTTACCGGCGCGTCAAAGGGGATTGGTAAAGCGATTGCATCCGCTTTCGCAGCGGCAGGCGCGAAGGTTGTGCTCGCCGCCCGAACACGTGAGACACTCGAACAGGTCGCCTCCGATTTCAAGGAAAGTGGTGCTGAAGCATTGGCTGTTCCGACGGATGTCACTGACGTAGCTGCCGTGCAGCGATTAGTTGAACAGACGCTTGATACATATCAACGCGTGGATATTCTGGTTAATAACGCCGGGATCGGTTATTTCGGACCGGTCGTCGATTTCGCACCTGACGACTGGGATACAGTGCTCAATTCCAATTTGAAGTCGGTTTATCTCTGCTCGAAGTATGTGCTTCCATCGATGTTAGCACAGGGCAATGGACAGATTATTAACGTGCTTTCGATCGCTGCGAAGGTTCCGTTTGAAGCCTCAGGGGCTTATTGCGCGGCGAAAGCAGGCGCATTGGCACTGACGAAGGTTTTAGCTGCCGAAGTCCGCCAGCAGAATATTCGCGTTGCCGCGGTGCTGCCGGGTTCGGTGCATACCCCGTTTTGGGATGACGTTCCAGAACCCCCGGACTTTGAAAAAATGCTTAAACCTGAACATGTAGCAGGATCCGTTGTTTCTATCTGCCAACAGCCGCTTGGCATGGTAACCGAAGAGAGCGTCGTAATGCCACCACTCGGGATTCTCTAATAGCGTTTATGCGGATCGGGGCGGTGTATGGGATGTGTGATCAAGACGTGAAACGTCCGAGTCTTCGCCGGATACGAACTTTACGGATAGCACGTGCGTCGGCATCCGTGACCGTGATAATGGCATCGGCTAAATTAAGTTCAGTACCGGTTTCAGGAATCGTCCCGGTCCGGTCGAGGATGTAGCCAGCTACAGTCTCGTAGTCGCCTTCAGGAATTGGGAGTCCGTAGTGTTCTTTGAGCAGATCGACTTCGGCTCTTGCGTCACATTCAAGGATGTGGGGTGCGATTAAACGGATAAGGTCGGGTCCATCACGTTCATCGGCGAATTCGCCGACGATTTCTTCAACCAAGTCTTCGACGGTAACGAGTCCGACGGTGCCGCCATATTCATCGACTGCGAATACCATCGTATGCCGGGTATTTTGAATCTCTTTGAGGAGTGCATTAATATTTTTCGATTCAGGCACAAAATGCAAGTCTGTCCGAATGAACGGTTCGATTGTCGCAGGTGCGGTGTCCTCTTTATTAACTTTATCTACATCGGTGCCTGATTCAACGCCATCATAAATGACATCCAAGAGGTTGACAATCCCGACGATGTTATAAATCTGTTCTTCGTAGACAGGGATTCTTGAAAAACCGGCATCAGTGGCGATTTGCAAAAAGTCTTCACGGTTGGTGTTTCTTTCAATTGCGACGATATCGACAAGCGGGACCATGACTTGTGCGACGGTTCGATCTTGTAAGTTGAGTAGGCTGTGGATCATCCGGCGTTGGTCTGTAAGTAGATTGCCTGAACGTTCACCCATCGTGGCGAGTAGCCGTAACTCTTCACGTTGGGCATCGGGACTCGGTGTACTCGCGCCTCTGTCGACGATCCTGACAATGAGTTTGGTCAAAGTTTGTACAAGGTAAATTAGAGGGGCTAATACCGATTCAGAGAACCGTAACGGATAGGCATAGCGCAGCGCGAGGCTATCTGCCTTAACGCGAAAAATCGTTTTCGGCAAAATTTCACCGAAGATGAGGAGCAGCGTGGTTACCCAGATGATAGCGATCGGTTCTTGTAGATTTTCTGCTTCAGGGAAGACTCTCGCAGTCAATCGGTCGCCGAATTGTGAAATCAGAATATTCGCAAGATTTGTCCCGGCTAAAGTCAGCGCGAGCATTCTATCAGGAGATTCAACCAAGCGGTGAATAATTTTTGCTTTCGCATCCTTAGATTCAACGAGTTGGTTAATCCGAATTTTATTGACGGATACCAGTGCTGTTTCCGAACCGGAGTAGAAGGCTGAAAGTACAAGGCAGACAAGCACCGCAAAGGCAAGCGAAATTAGTACAATAATCTGCCCAGTGCCACTTGCACCGATTAAAATGAGGGATAATAAAAAAATTCTCAATTGTCTTGTATTTGGTATCTGTTGCTAAGCTTCTGTTTCAGTTTCATCGGGAACCGGGACTTTGATGAACAAACTTGTGATAACATTTCCTTCTGTAGCGGTAATTTCAAATTCGATGCCGTTTTCATCTGTATAGGATTCACCAACGGAGGGAATTCGTCCGAAAAGTCTAAGAACATAGCCACCAATAGTGTCAACATCATCTTCGCTGAGTTTTAGTTCAAATTGCTGATTGAGTTTCCGGATACTCATACGTCCGGAAGTTTCAAGTAATAATGGTGCTTCAGAGTGTTTGACGAAATCAGGCGGTGCGTCATCTCTATCATGTTCGTCAGCAATATCCCCGACGACCTGCTCAATGATGTCTTCGGTCGTAACAATGCCTGAAACACCGCCATACTCATCTCGGAGAATCGCCATTTTGGTTTTTTCGCGTGTGAGTTGTAGTAACAACATCCCGATTTTACGGGTCTCAAGAACGAAAATAGGTTCTCGAATCAGGGAGGTGCTGGAGGGATCTTCAGAAATCTGATCCCGTTTTTCGAGAAAGGCATCAATTGTGAGCGAATTCACATCCGCGTGTCGCCATAACGCGAGATCTTTGACATAGAAGATACCACAGATATTATCAATCTGCTCCTGATAAACCGGAATCCGTGAGAACCCAGAATCTTTTGCTTGTTTTAAGGTTGCGCGAATCGTGTTTGATGTCGGAACTGCGACGACTTCGGTTCGCGGTACCATAATCTCTTTTGCCTCAATGTCGCGCAATTGAAGGATATTGCTGACAATTTCGCGTTCATCAGAGGGAAGGGCTTCTTCGTGGTATGTATTGAGAATTTCTATAAAGTCCGTTGCGGTGAGGTGTTCGGTAGGCGGTAGGTGTCCACCAAATATAGGGACGAGGATGTCGATGATTCTGCGTAGCAATCCGCGTAGTGGCGAGATGATAACAGAAAATACCCACAACAGCGGTGCCGTTATTTTCGCGAAGGACTCCGCATGTTTAATAGCATGCGTCTTTGGCGTCATTTCGCCAAAAATGAGCATGAGGAAAACATTGAGGACTAAGGCGATAACAAAACGGATGGATTCGGGGTGTTCGGGAAGCACTCGCCCGATAAACGAGAGCATGAGGATTGCGAACGCAACGTTGACAAGGTTATTACCAAGTAGGACGGTAATAAACAGTCTGCGCGGATTGTCAACGAAATTGATGATTGCAGACGCGCTGCCCTTTTCAACACGAATCCGCTCAATTTGAACTTGGGTAAGTGCGCATAAAGCCGTCTCGGAGCCGGAGAAAAAGCCGGAGAGGACAAGTAAACTTGGCAAGCCAATTAGATAGGGGAGTAGTGGAACAACTTCCATTCTTTTTTTGAAAGCAATTTTTGGTACGTTTACGAACCGAGAATCGCTATTAATGATACTGGATTAGCGATGGTCTGTAATCTCTTTGCCTCGTTCTTTATAATTATAACATATTAACAGACAAATCGCAACAAAAATATCACCACTTTTAAGGCACTATTTGCAAACTATGTGCCTTTAGCCTCAAGCACCTCAGTGAAGGCTTCATTTAAAGGTGCTGATTAGGAAGTCTATGACGAAATTAGAACAGATGCAACGGATCGAAACATGTGGGATTGTCGCTATTATTCGCGCCAACAGTGCAAGTGAATTGATTGAGACGGCGGCAGCAATTCATGCCGGTGGTGTTAACGTGATTGAAGTCACGATGACGACCCCGAATGCGTTACAAGTCATTAGCGACGTTTCATCAGCGTATGGTGATGCCGTTCTGGTTGGTGCCGGGTCGGTGTTAGATGCGGAGACAGCCCGCGCTGTGATGCTTGCAGGCGCGGAATTCATCGTCAGCCCGGTTACAAAACCAGAGGTCATTGAGATCTGTAACCGCTACGGCAAAGTCGTTATCCCGGGTGCCTTTACGCCAACAGAAATTTTGATGGCGTGGGAAACAGGGGCGGACTATGTCAAGGTATTTCCATCGAGTGGTGTTGGTGCCGCCTATATAAAAGATGTCAAGGCGCCGCTTCCGCAGATCCCGCTTGTTCCAACGGGGGGTATCAACGCTGAAAACGCCGCTGAGTTTATTACTGCTGGTGCTACTGCTTTGGGCGTTGGGAGTGCACTGGTGAATAATCAATTGATTGAAACCCGAGAATTTGCACGCCTCACAGAAAGAGCTGAGAAGCTTGTCAAGGAGGTGCAACGCGCCCGTTCAGGTATAAATTCGGCTTAAACCCACTGAAAATGCGTTTTTGTGTTGACAATTCGTATTAATTTTGTTAATCTTGTTACCAAAGATTGTAGACTCTTCGCTTGTAAGATACCGCTATGCAGATTGATCAATTAATCTTAGGTAAATATAGATTGCTTGAATTTCTCAATTCAGGAGGCTTCTCCTCAGTTTTTCGCGCCCGCGAAGAGATGACAAACCGAATCGTTGCCATTAAAGCCTTAGCAAAAACCGCCTACCCTGCGAGCAGAATGAAGTTTTTGCTAAACGAATTTCAAGCGATGTCAAAAATTTGGAAGCATCCAAATATAGTCTCCATTCATACCGTTGAACCCGGCGAGGACGACTACGTGGCGTGGATCGTAATGGAGTATGTTGAAGGGAAAAGTCTTCACGAGTTGATGCAGGAAGGGGCACTCGTGCTAACGGATGCCCTCAACATCGGTTTGGACATTTGTCGCGGGTTGAAGGCAGCACATGTTCATAAGATTATGCACCGGGACATCAAGCCGCAAAATATCTTGCTCACCACTGAAAAAGAAGCAAAAGTTGCCGACTTCAGCATCGCTCGTATCTTTGGTGAGACGACTGAATTCGCTGAAACCATGGCAGGCACGCGGCGTTACATGGCACCCGAACAAACCTATGGGTCTTATGACTATCGAGCGGATCTCTACTCCACAGCACTCATCCTATATCAAGCCGTAACCGGGCGTTTTCCGTTCTCAGGTGAAAATAAAGAAATAGATAAAAAGAAAGCTGCCGGAGAAATAGAAGAAATTGACAGATGCCCAGAGGTGCTCCGCAACTTTTTACAAAAAGCACTCCATCGGCAACTCTCAGAACGCCATCAAAGTGCTACCGAGATGTATGAAGAACTGGATCGCATCCGGCAAGATGAGTACGTCAAACAAGCCTCGGAACTCATTGATGCGAGTGTCAATTCAAGCCACCCAAGATTAGCAGAAGCACTTGAACGCTACCGGAAAACGTTCCGACTGTCACTCGCAGACGCAGAACGGATGAATCAAAATCTATTTTTTCAGCGCCGACAAAAAGAGGAAAATACCAAACGCGAAAAACTGTTAGCGCAAGTCGAAAGACATTATACACGTGCCGTACGCCACGTGGAGAATCGAGACTATCCGAGCGTACTTGCTGAACTTCACAAAGCAAGCAGCCTCTGTATTGATAATCAGGGTTTAAGCAAAATTGTTGATAATTTGTTTCATACGCTTGATACAGTGAATATGCCGCTCTCAGCAAACCCGACTGTGGAGGAGGTCGTCTCCCTTATTCAGAAACTGCCGGACGATGAAAGTATTGATCTTCGGACGTGGCTTGAGCATCAAAAATTAGCTCCGAAAGAACCAACCGGCGTAAAGCCGATACAGCCTCGTGTCGAGGCATCCGGCAGCTATCGACTCGTAATTGAGGAAGCGTCCCCGGAATACCTACTCGACCAAGTTCATAGTGATATCCAGTATCCGCATGAAGAAGATGCACTTCGTATCTTCCAACAAATTCAGATTTTTGAGCAACAGGGGCGTACCCGGCAGTGGCTCTCGCTCTATAATAAGTTAGGCAAGTTCTATCAAAAACAGGCAGGCAATTTTGTTAGGGAAGATGAATTAGAACTCGTTGCCAACTGCTACACGCGCGCTCGCTTCGCTTACACGGTTGCCGAGAAGCAGCGCCTCGCGAGAAGAAATGCTAAAAAGGGTGCCGTCTACTACACACGCCTTGCACGGCAATTTGAGCTCCAGCGTTCATGGGAAGAAGCAGGAAAATCTTATATCCTTGCCGCCTACAATCACGGCTATGTGAATATGCCTACGCTCGTTGAGGAGTGCCACAGGATGGCAACTGTTTGTTATTTCAACGCTGCTGAAAGTGCTCACCTTAATAACGAGTTACAAACCGCTTACGACTTTTACATGTTGATCTTGGCAATCGGTGAAAAAATGTCGGCACCCACAAAAATGGTGAGCGAAGCGCAGAAATTAATTTCGGAAATCCCGGTTGTCAATTGAAGGGGTTGTACGTGAAAACATCTTTGAAACGTGGAGAAATACTCGTTGGGACCTTTGTACTTGAATTTGGCGGCTCCGCGATTGCAACACTCCTCGCCAGTGCTGGCGCAGATTTTATGATCGCAGACTTAGAACACAGTTCCTTTTCCATAGAAGCCGTTGGACGGATAATTCGGAATGCACGTGGCTCAAATCTGCCTTGTATTGTCCGTGTGCCTGCCCTTGAACGTCATTTTATTTCTCGGGTGCTTGACGCTGGAGCGACTGGGGTGATGATTCCCCGGGTTGAATCCCGCGAAGATATCGAAAAAATAAAACACTGGACAAAATACGCGCCCGAAGGCGACCGAGGCGTGGCATTCGGAATCGGACACACCGATTATGGAGATTTCACAAAACTTGATACCCGAGAATACGTACGCAACGCAAATCAGGAAATCCTCACCATCGGGCAAATCGAAACCGTCAAAGCTGTCGAAAACCTGAACGACATTCTCACCACTGGCGAGTTAGACGTTATATTCATCGGTCCCTATGATCTCTCAACATCTATGGGCATCTCCGGCGAACTCGACCACCCGCTACTTTTAGACGCTATAAAACAAATTATCAGACTTACACAGACGCACAATATCGCTTTGGGTTGTTATGTCAATGACTTTGAGAGCGGTGAACAGTGGTTGGACTTAGGTGTTCAACTCATTGCATGCGGAAATGATGCTTTCCTCTTGACCCGTAAATTTGCCGAGGAGCATCAGAAATTCAAAGAAGCGGCGAATTCAAGATGAAACCATACGACCTCCTCACAATTGGACGGAGTTCTTTAGATCTCTACGCGAATGACATCGGTGCGGCATTTCCAGACATTAAAAGTTTCGGTGCCTTCGTCGGCGGGTGTCCGACCAACATCAGCGTCGGTGTTCAGCGACTTGGGCTTCAGGCTGCGCTATTGACAGCTATCGGTGAAGATCCGGTTGGCGAGTTCCTGCTCAAGTTTTTGAAGAATGAAGGCGTTGAAACCGAGTTTATTCCGCATAAGCCTGATCACCGAACGAGTGCCGTGGTACTTGGTATCGAACCCCCTGATCGGTTCCCTCTGATTTACTACCGTGATAACTGTGCGGATATTGAACTCACTATTGACGATGTTCTCGCTGCGCCAATCGCTGAAAGTCGGGCAGTGTTGATATCCGGTACGGGTTTGAGCAAAGAACCGAGTCGTAGTGCGACGCTTTATGCTGCAGAGCAGGCACAATCCGTTGGTAACCAAGTCTTTTTGGATCTCGATTTTCGGGCAGATCAGTGGCATGATCCGAGAGCATTTGGCGTTGTTGTTCGATCTGCGTTGCGTTATATTGATATTGCTATCGGCACAGAAGAGGAGATCAAAGCCGCTACGCTTACTGACCTTTCGCAACTCACAATTGAGCACTCCCAAATTTCCAACCCTACAATTGAAGGCGATATGGCGGTTGCGATTGAAACGCTTTTGCGTGCGGGGCCAGATGCGCTCATAGTGAAACGTGGTATTAAAGGTGCAGATGTTCATCTGATGAGTGGTGAAGTCATTCACGCGGCACCATTTCCTGTTGAAGTTTACAATACCCTCGGTGCGGGGGATGCCTTCGCGAGCGGTTTCATTTACGGTAACCTCAGCGGCTGGAGTTGGGAGAAGTCAGCGCGTCTTGGCAATGCAACTGGCGCGATTGTCGTAACACGGCACGGCTGCGCGAACTTTATGCCAACAATGCCCGAAGTTGATGAATTTGTCAAGGCGCGCGGTGGATGGTAAACGCGATTACCCGAACCTGTATGGATGATTATACCCTCGTGCCTCAATCCATACGCCACTTTATCAAAGGAGACACATTTTCTACGCAGGAAAATGCGGAATCATCTTCATGAGCACACGAAAACTCACGATGGGACAAGCCATCGTTCAATTTCTTGAACAACAATACGTTGAAAGAGACGGGAACGAAAACCAGTTCTTCGCTGGGATGTTCGGTATCTTTGGGCATGGCAATGTTGCCGGGATTGGGCAAGCGTTGCACCAGTACGCTGATACCTTTCGTTTCTATCAAACCCGGAATGAACAGTCAATGGTGCATACCGCTGCTGCATTTACCAAGATGAATAACCGTTTGCGCGCCTTTGCTTGCACATCCTCTATCGGGCCGGGCGCGACGAATATGATTACAGGTGCAGCGGGCGCGACAATTAACCGATTACCTGTGCTCTTGTTACCGGGGGACATCTTTTCGACCCGTTTAGTCGCCCCAGTTTTACAGCAGCTGGAGTCCCCGAGTTCACAAGATTACTCGGTGAACGATTGTTTCAAACCGATTTCACGCTATTGGGACCGCATTAACCGCCCAGAACAGATCATCACAGCGTTACCAGAGGCGATGCGGGTGCTAACATCTCAGGCGGAAACAGGTACCGTAACGCTATCACTCCCGCAAGATGTTCAAGCCGAGGCGTACGATTACCCTGCCCAGCTCTTTGAGAAGCGCGTCTATACCATCTCTCGTCCGCGTGCAGACGAAGGGCTGTTGCGTCGAGCAGCGGCATGGATTCGCGAGAGTAAACGCCCCTTAATTATCGCCGGTGGTGGTGTGATCTATAGCGAAGCCACAACGCAACTCGCGCAATTTGTAGAGCAGACAGGTATCCCGGTTGGCGAAACCTTCGCAGGTAAAGGGTCATTACCGTATAATCATCCACAGAATCTCGGCGCAATAGGCGCGACCGGTACACCGGGTGCGAATATCACCGCACGAGAGGCAGACTTGGTTATTGCCATTGGCACGCGCTTAAGTGATTTTACGACTGCTTCCAAAACGGCTTTCCAGAACCCGAATGTCCGTTTTATCAATATCAATGTCGCTGAATTTGATGCCTATAAGCATGCTGCGCTACCTCTCGTTGCGGACGCACGTGTCACGCTTGCCGAACTCGCTACTGCCGTAGGAGACTATCACGTTGCTGCAGACTACAGCGCGCAAATTGAGAAATATCGTGCCGAGTGGGAGGAAGAGGTAGATCGGCTTTATCATCTCAGTCACGGTCCCTTGCCGAGCCAAAGCGAAGTGATTGGTGTGGTGAATGAGTTCTCTCGTCCTGAAGATGTCATAGTTTGTGCTGCGGGCAGCTTGCCGGGTGATCTGCATAAATTATGGCGGACCCGCGATCCAAAACAGTACCATTTGGAATACGGGTACTCGTGTATGGGATATGAAATTGCCGGTGGGTTGGGCATCAAAATGGCAGATCCGAGTCGTGATGTCTATGTTATGGTAGGTGATGGTTCATACCTGATGTTAGCACAGGAAATTATCACATCCATTCAGGAAGGCTATAAACTGATTGTTGTGCTTGTTAATAATGAAGGGCATAGTAGCATCGGTGGGTTATCTCGTGCGACGGGTGCACAGGGGTTTGCCACCCGTTTCCGCTACCGTGACGAAGATAGTGGCGAACTTTCCGGTGATTTTTTACCGGTGGATCTTGCCGCGAATGCCGCGAGCCTCGGTGCCAAGGTAATTGAAGCGACGACTTTGCAGAGTCTCAAAGCTGCTTTACATGAAGCACGCGAAGCAGCACACACAACTGTTGTGAAGATTGATGTGGATTACTACGAGCAGGTCCCGCGCTACGAATCTTGGTGGGATGTGCCTATCGCCGAAGTCTCCGAAGTAGATTCAGCACAAGAAGCGTACGAAGCGTACGAATCGGATAAGCAGAAGGAACGTTATTTCCTTTAGATAATTGGGTTACTCTAAAACGGAAGGAAATTATGAAGGCTTCAGAACTTTTAGCGAAAGTCAAGTCAGGGGAAGCGATCCCTTGTAGTGCGTGTGGCGGGAAAATCCCAGCAGACGACATTTTAAGTTTTGTGTTTAAATTGGGAAAACTCGCGCCGCTGATGGAAAATGCAAACGTTGGCGATATAACCTGTGTCCAATGCCAAGCGGCGGACCCAGATATCAAAATCACGCCGCGTGGCCCCGATGTTAAATTCGTCCGTGGTAACTAACTTCAAAGGGCGGATGCCCAATCCGCCCTTTTGTACTTGTCTATGCCTGAATATATCGTTGGCAGAAACCCAGTCATAGAACGCCTACAGCGTGAGTCTCAAGATGTGGAAAAAATCTGTATCGTCGAAGGAAACACGCACTCGCGCATCCACCAAATTGTCACAATGGCGGAACGGGCAGGCATCCCCATAAAACGCTGTACACGCCGCGAATTAGATAGGCTTGAACCCTCTGTGCCGCATCAAGGTGTTATTGCTTTTGTGAGTACCCCACATTATAGTGATCTGTCATCAATACTCGCGAAGGTGCAACATGGGGCGCGCGATGCGCTGTTGATTATGTTAGACGGGGTTCAGGATCCGAGGAATTTTGGGGCGATCCTCCGAACTGCCGATGCTGCGAATGCCGACGCTGTCATCATTCCGAAGAACCGTGCTGTCGGTATCACAGCCGCTGTTCACAAGGCATCAGCAGGTGCTTCTGCCTATATCCCTATTGTCAAAGTAACGAACCTCGCGCGCACCATAGACACGCTTAAAAAAGCAGGCATCTGGGTTGCAGGTGCTACTGGGGATACGTCATTGCTATACACCGATGCAGATTTTAATGTACCCTTATGTCTCGTGTTGGGCGGCGAGGGGACAGGCATCCGACGGCTTGCCAAGGAGAAGTGTGACTATCTCGTGCATCTACCGATGTTAGGAAAAATTGCATCGCTCAACGTTTCAGTTGCAGCCGGTGTTCTGCTATATGAAGTGCTTCGGCAACGTGATGCAAAGTGAACCTTTCAAATGAATCCCTCTTCCTTTAGACTCACAAAGATCCCGTCCCCAATGACGACATGATCTAATACTTTAATCCCGATTTGGTTGCCAGCCTCAATCAATTGTTTGGTTGCCCGAATGTCTTCCTGACTCGGTTGCGGGTCGCCAGATGGATGATTATGGACAAGGACGATTGAGTTCGCGGATTCCTCAATTGCGAATCGAAAAATTTCGCGTGGGTGAAAAACGCTGGCGTTGAGTGTGCCTTCAAAAACTGTTGCTTCCGATAGTTTTTTGCCCCAAGTCAAGTCACTATCAAGATCGCCTGCGATCCCCTTTGTGGTTACGCCGCCTTTAGTATCGAGACATAAGACGCAAACGATTTCTTTTTGTAGGTATCGCATTTTAGACATCATCAAGTCGGCGACATCGCTCGGTGAGGTAATCTTATCTCGCTCGGCATGGAAGCGTGCGAGTCGTTTTCCGAGTTCAAGTGCTGCGACGATCTGTGCTGCTTTCGCTTCGCCGACACCTTTGATCTTTTCAAATTGCTTGGATTTGTAATCAGCCATCCGTTTGAGATCACCGCCAAGTGCTGTAAGGATCTGTTCGCCGAGTTGAACGGCAGTTGTTCCTTTGAAGCCACTCTTGAGAATAATGGCTAATAACTCTGAGTCTTTCAGAATCTCTGGTCCGTACTTATGAAGTCTTTCTCGCGGGCGTTCACTTTCGGGCAGGTCCTTGATTCGTAATTTGTATTCGTTATCCATTGCGTCCCTTTCAATCTAATAGAACACTTAGCGGCAATTATACAGAATTTTTAAAATAAAAACAAACAAAATCTGTTAGTGTTTCGAGGGTGTGTCCTTTCGTTGCCTTGTAAAGGTAATAGGGTGTGACCTATAATTTGTGTTGGGACGGAAGGCTACTTGTTCTCTAAAATGCCATTTAAAATTGAAAGGCGTGAACCTTTTTCACGTGATTTGGGGAGAGTACCTAAATTGAAGGTTGACAAATAGTTTAAAATGCAGTAGAATTAGAAAAATAACTTGGTGCTTTCAGTTTTCCAAAAAATCAAGAAGGAGAGAATTCATGGCAACTACGATTCGCCAGCAAGATGGCGTTGCAATCTTGGAACCGAACGGTAAAATAATGGGTGCTTCAGTATCGGAATTACGGGACGTTATCACCTCGCAAATAGATGCCTCCGATGAGCCACGTATCCTTATCAATTTCGAGCGCGTTACGATGATGGACAGTTCAGGTCTCGGGACCCTAATGGGTGCGCATGTCGCTGCAACGCGAAAGAATGGTCGCATTGGTGTCATCCATGTCGGGAAAAACATCAAAAACCTGATTGTCCGGAGCCGATTGGTTAGTATCTTTGAACATTTTGAAGACGAGGATGCTGCCGTTTCCGGGCTATCGAGCGGCGGCTAATCAGCACAATTGAGAGAACGTGCCTACAAGCGAAACTGGCTATAGTATTTAGGAGCAGATTATGGCAATTACCGTATCTGAGAGAGAAGGGGTCGTTATATTTAAACTCAACGGTAGAATGATCACCCCAGGTATCAGGGAAATCTCGGAAGCTGTGGCAGAGACACTTGCCGAGAGCACCTCACCACCGAGGTTGGTGTTTGACTTTAAAGAGGTAACTGGGATGGATAGTTCTGGACTTGGGGCACTCATGAAGATTTATTCCGACATTCGTCCGCGCGGCGGGAAGATCGCGGTGATTAACGTGAACAAACATGTCAAAAACCTCATTGTCATGGCTCGGTTGATCACCGTTTTCAAAAGTTTTGAGAACGAAGATGAGGCTGTCGCCGCCTTGCTGCACCATCCGTAGTTTAGGTTTGATTGTAGCGTGTTCGCGGGCGATCAGAACAGTGTCTGAAATGGAATTCGCCATTACGCGTTTTTTTCTACACTCAAATGATAGATGTTCTAAGAACTTTGACAGACAAGCGTTAAAGCTTTTACGTAGTTGGCTCACTGTTCGAGCTGTCTATCGCAGCTTCAACTATAACCGATGCCGACTATAGTAAATTATACGACATTTTCAGACCAAAATTAATCTTTTTTCAAGGAAAACTTTGGTCTTATTCACGAGGGTGAGACTGTCTCCTAAACCTGAAGGGTTGAGTTTAGTCTCAGTGGAAACTATGATAAAAAATATCCTCGTTGCCATCGGCGATACGGATTACGAAAAAAATGCCTTTGAGTACGCCGGTCAATTGGCGGTGCTTTTAGGTACACATCTATCGTGTGTTTTCTTTCAAGACAGCAGCCATGGCGGGAATGCTGATGTTGCAGCGACTGTTCTCCGCCGAACAGAAGCAGAATGCTCCCTCTACGATTTTCTCGATTATCACGTTGAATCTATCGCCGGGAACCCGCGACAGATGATATGTGAACAGGCTCACTCCGCGGACCTCGTTGTTGTTGGACTTCCTGAAGATGTGAGAAAACGTCGGCTCAAACTGATTCAGAACCAAATTGACGATGTCCTGCAGCATATCACGCGACCGATTATCGTGGTACACGAACAGTGTACACTTTTACGGAAAATTCTCGCTGTCCATCACGGAGATACCTATTCTGACCACGCCTTGGGGCTTGTCGCAGAGATTGGAGAATTGACAAAGGCTGGTATCCTTGGACTCGCACTTTCAAGTACACAACCCGAAGCGACGCAGATTAAGCAGCAGATGGAAGCATACTTGAAATACTATGACGTTCAGACCGGTTTCCTGACCGCTCGTGGTTTTACGGTAGCAAATATCTTGGAAAACGCGGAGGAAAATGATTGTGACCTCATCGCGTTGAGTGCGAGCCATCACGGTAGGTTGTACGAACTTGTTTTTCAAAGCACTACACAGACTGTTGTCAAACTCGCGAATCGTGCAGTTTTGGTGACAAGATAACCGCTGGCAAATCGCAAAATACTCCTACCTCGTCTCTTGGGGAGGCAGATATGAAGCTTAAGGACACAACTCGCAAGCACATCTTATCAGGAGAATCCATTGATTCTCACTGTCTTCTGGAGATTTCCACAGATATGTTCGGGTGTATCAGTTCTGACGGCAGCTTCGTCCCGCTCAACCCGGCGTGGGAGGATACACTTGGATTCACCGAGTTGGAACTCCAAAATCAGCAGTGGTGGACGTTTGTACATCCAGAGGACAAGCAGGAAATGCTCGACAGTGTTGAGAAAGTTGAAACGGGCGAACGCGACAGTATTATCTTTGAAAGCCGCTTTCAGTGTAAAGATACGTCCTACAAGTGGTTAAGGTGGCGCGTAACAAAAGCACCCGGAAACCAACTGTGTTACCTCGTTGCAACGGATATTAGCCGACAAAAACGATTGGAAGCGAAATTAAAAGAGAGTGAAACTCGCTTCCGGCAATTGGCAGTAAAACATGTCCAAGAGGGGGATCTATTACATACCTTGATGGAAAATACCCCCGACCATATCTACTTTAAAGACACGGAGAGTCGGTTCATCCGAATCAACCGTTCTTTGGCAGACCAGTTCGGTTTAAGAAACCCGACAGACGCAGTCCATAAAACGGATTTTGATTTCTTTACGCGTGAACACGCGCAACAAGCCTACCAAGACGAGCAAAACGTTATTGAGTCCGGGAAACCGATCGAAGGTAAACAGGAAAAAGAGACATGGCCCGATGAACAAGATACGTGGGTGTCAACGACGAAAGTGCCGATTCGCGATAGAGATGGACGGATTATAGGCACATGCGGCATTTCACGAGACATCACCGAATACTATCGCGCACAACAGGCAGTTCGCGATTCTGAAGCGAACTGGCGGTCACTTGTTGAAAGTGTACCTGATATTATCTCAACTCTCGACCTGGATTATCGCCTTCAATTTGTCAACCGACTGCCCCCTACCCTTGAATTAAAACCTGAAGATTTCGTTGGAAAAAGCGTTTTTGATTTTCTGCCTGAAGAACATCATCAACGCATCAAGGAAGCCTGCGCAAAGGTAATTGAAACTGGCGAACTGGCTACCTATGAAGTTCAGGGACTGATAAGTGGGTATTGGTATGCCTCCTGTATCGGTCCGATTCAGCAAGACGGTGAGCTCGTTGGGTTCGTGATGGCATCAACGAATATCACAGACCGAAAGCAAGCGGAAATTGAGTTACAACATAGTGAAGAACGTTTCCGACGAGCAGTTCTGAACGCGCCACTGCCTATCATGATTCATGTTGAGGATGGGGAAGTCCTGCAAATTAGCCGGGCATGGACGGAATTAACAGGGTACACCCTCGAAGATATACCTACAATCTCAAAGTGGTTGGAGCAGGCGGATAGCGAAGAAACTGATGAAATCAAAGCACATCTGGCACGGTTGTATCGTTCCACGGAACGCGTAGCAGAGGGTGAGTATGTAATTATTACCCAGTCCGGTGAAAGGCAGGTTTGGGAGTTTAGTTCGTCATTGCTTGGGACACTTCCCGATAAAAGGCAGCTTGGCATTAGCATGGCATTGAATATTACGGAGCGGATAAAAACCCAAAAAGCGATGCAACATGCCAAGGAGACTGCCGAATACGCGAGTCGCGCGAAGAGTGATTTCCTCGCGAATATGAGCCATGAGCTGCGGACACCCTTAAATGCAATCATCGGATTCGCCGAGATCCTGCGCGATGAACTTGTCGGAAGTATCAACGCCGAGCAGAGGGAATGTATCAATGATATTCATATTAGTGGTCAACATCTGCTGGAGATGATTAACGACATTCTCGATCTTTCAAAGATTGAAGCCGGGAAAATGGTGCTGCAATTGGAAACATTTTCTATTGTGGAAGCCGTTGAAGAGGTGAACACGATTATTACTGCGCTCGCTGTAAAGAAGAAATTGGATCTCGACCTGAACTATAACCTGGATTGTATGATTGAAGCGGACCGGGTTAAATTTAAGCAAATCTTCTATAATTTATTATCCAATGCAGTCAAATTTACACCAGAAGGCGGCAAGGTCGCGACCCAACTGAGGGTCAGCGAGACAGAACTGTGCGCCGAGGTTGTGGATACAGGTATAGGCATTTCCGAGGCAGATCAAGCAAAACTTTTTGCGCCGTTTACACAGATTGATACCTCGAAATCTCGGCGGTATGGAGGAACTGGGCTTGGTTTGGCTTTGACACATAGGCTTATCATGTTGCATGGCGGTGAAATCAGCGTCAAAAGTCAAGAAGGGAAAGGCAGCAGTTTTACTTTAAGAATCCCTCTGCAACAATTAAAGGGCGATACCGACGCTAAATCTGATACAGAGGCGTAATGGACTAAAGCACAGTGGTCTGGTACGACACTACTGCTGGTTTGAACAAAGGACAACCCGTGAAAACTGAAAACCTACCTCTAGCTGAAGGACAGCCAGAAACGTCCAAGCGGATCTTAGTAATTGAAGATCAAGAGTTGAACCGAAAAGTTGTGCGGATTGTCCTACAATCAAGAGGCTACACAGTTGTGGAAGCGACTGATGCTGTGGAGGCACTCGCCAGTTTAGAAGACGCGATACCACAACTGATTCTCATGGATATTGCTTTACCCGGACAAAGCGGTGAAGATTTAACAAAACGGATCAAAGCGAATCTGGCGTGGGTAGATATACCTATTATAGCGCTAACGGCTGCAGCGATGTCTGGCGATAAAGAACGTATCCTCAAAGCAGGATGCGATGATTATCTCAGTAAGCCGATTGACATTAAGGTCCTCGTTGAACGTGTAGAGACTCATCTCAGAAGGACAGAGGCATGAACGATGAAATGACTTCTGAACACCAAGAAACCCCGAAAATCCTCGTTGTTGATGATGAACCGAGAAATGTCAAAATTCTCCAAATTCAGCTCAAGGCGCGAGGCTATACGGTTTACACAGCCGCAGATGGACTTGAGGCACTTGATGCTGTAGAGAAAGAGATGCCAGATCTCATCTTATTGGATATCAACATGCCAAGGATGGATGGTTTTGAAGTTGTCAAACAAATTCGAGGAAATGCAGCCACTGAGTTTATCCCGATTGTCATGATAACCGCGCTACGCGATACACGCGAAAATCGAATCAATTCTATTGAAGCAGGTGCTGACGATTTTATTGAAAAGCCTTTTGATAGTTTGGAAGTACTGGCACGGGTCCGATCCCTATTGCGAATTAAACACTACCAAGACACACTCGCAAAACATAACGCTCGATTGGAAGAAGAGCTCCAAATGGCACGGAGCATTCAGGAAATATTAATTCCACAGGATGGGGTATTAGAATTATCGGGATTCCGTATCGCTTCGCGTTGCTGTCCTGAAATGGCAGTCGGTGGGGATTTCTTTGATATATGGGAAATTGCACCGAACCGGCTCGGGGTTTTTATTTCTGATGTTATGGGACATGGCGTTTCAGCTGCGTTCGTAACAGTTTTTATTAAAACAGTTTTGGCAGAATTCCAGCAACAGGTTGAGGATAATCCAGGATACCTTCTTGAAATCCTAAATACGCGTTTTAATGATTTGATTAGTTCACGACTGTTTATGTTTGCAACGGCTTTCTGCGGTATCATTGATCTCGACAAAGGCGAACTTATCTGTGCCAATGCCGGGCATTCATTCCCATTTTTGTACAATACAGACCGGCAGGCCTACGACATCGTTGGTGATAAGCACACGGGAAATGGGCTCGGCATTTGGCAGGAATCGGTTTATGAGACTATACATTATCCATTTGACCTGTCGAGTAAAATGTTTCTCTATACAGACGGTGTTTATGAAGCGAAAAACCCGCAGGGTGAAGAATTTACGGTAGAGCGTCTCCAACAATTGGTATCCGCTTGTACAGACCAGTCTGCTGCGAAACTCATTGCTAACATCTCAGAGGCTATTGATGTCTTCACCGATACCTGTCCTAAAGAAGACGATCTAACACTCATTGCTATTGAGGTTGCGAGGGAAGGCTAAAGTTTAGGGTCGCTGGATTTTAGAGACCAAAAACAACTCGGACATCGGTCCCGCCTACCGAGTTGGGATGCATTTCGTGGGTATCCGCGAGCGATTTGGCGATGAAAATACCGTGTCCACGCTCACTGCTTGGTGAACGGTTCTCTTCGATTTCCGAGAGCCTTTCTTGTGTTAACCAGCTTTTTTCTCCTGTCTGTGGTGAACCCGTGTCTCTCACTAAAATCTCGAGGGAGTGCGTGTCAATCCTGATTTGTAATTTAACGCCAACTGTAGCATCAACTGAGCCATGATGTATTGCGTTGCTGCAGATTTCATCAAGCACGAGTTGGATGTCTGCGACACGTTTTCTGGAGAATCCGAGGCTTTGTGCAAGGTTTCCAATAAATGCCCGAATTGGTTCTATATAGAAGACAGTGCTCGGAATTTTGAATTTAATATCTGATTTTGCCATGTGCTAAAATCTGTTTCGTTTTAAAATGCGGCAAGGGCACTGTTTTCTGACTCGTAGATTTCGACAACACTGGAAGCACCGATCAGATTGAAAGTGCGTGTTAGGTTATCGGCGAGCGCGCAGATCTTAAGGTCCCCACCGTTTTGACGAAGCCGTTTTGCAACACCCACCAAGGCACCCACAGCGGTACTGTTGATATGACTCACCTCACTGAGATTGACGACAACTCTCTCAACTTTCTCTGCTAACAGATCCTCAAGCACCTTCCGTAAATCAGATGCCGCGTAGCTACTCAAGTCTGTTTTTATCTCAAGAATTTTGATCCCAGACTCCTCTCGGAGTTTCATTAATTTCGTCGAATCCATAGAAATCACCTCTCGTATATCAAAACTATAGTAAAATATACAATTACTTATACATCAGAGGATTGGCAGGTTACAAACCCATTGCCGGTGACAAATGGGTCTCCCCTTGTCAGCGAAGGGTGGAGTGATTCTGCTGTTTGTGTTGCTCCTTGGAATGTCCAAGTATTTTCATATTTTGCTGTAGTTCCGGTAACCTAAGTTGCCATCTTAACAACCGCTGATTTAGTTGCTAAAACCGTAGAAAGACAATATTATTCACATTATAATTTGTTTAATACTGATACCCTTATATGGTAATAATAGTATAATGCAAAAAATAGACCAAGATAAAAAGTAATAACTTTTAAAGGTAGCAACTTGGGTTAGGGTATTGAGAACATTTTAATCTTATCCCAAATAGATAAAAAAGTCAAACAAAATTCTTCAGTTGATTCACAAATTAGACAGATGTTGCCCGGTAGGAAGTCTATCAAAAGATCAAATTGTACGGATAAAGAAAATTCTTGTTGCTTTTCTTTATATTTTATGATATACTATTGCGTAACCGATTTGAAAGTGTTAAAAGCACTTTGAATATAAGGAGGAACTGGCGGATTAACGCGGTCACGCGTTTTTAAATGGACCAGGTATCTTAATGAACAACGAACAAGCAAATACAAATGTTTCCACCGTTGATGTGGAAGAAGAAAAACACTCAGCTGAAGGATCAGTTGACGTGAATCAGGAAGTAGTGAGCGAGGCAGAGACACCAGAAGATGCGCAAGCAGCTTCAGCAACCGATGCAGAGGGTGAGGGGCAAGAAGAAGTCACGAGTAGTGAAGAGGAAGCGACTGCTGACGATACTGATCCCGATCAAGCTGATGAGACTAACCCCGAAGAAGCGGTAGAAGCAACCGTTAGTGATGCTGATTCTGAGGAAACGGCAACGCTCACCGATGATACCGCACTTGAGGAGGCAGCAGAAGTTGCTGCGCCTGAGGTTGATGTTGATGCTGAGGTAGCGACAACGCTTACTGATGAAACACCTCCGCCTGAGGAAGCAGTAGAAGTTGCTGTTCCTGAAGAAGCGGCAACGCTTACCGATGAAACACCTTCACCTGAGGAAGAGGAAACAGTGGCTGCAGCGGAAGAGCCACCGGAGCCGATGAGTCCGGAATCTCTTGAGGAAGCGTATGATAATTCGATAAAGGCGTTTACAGATGGAGAGATTGTTAAAGGTGTTGTCGTAGATGTCAATCGTGATGAGGTAATGATTGATATCGGCTTTAAATCTGAAGGCTATATCCCGGCAGCAGAATTTGAGCCTGGGCAAGAAGGGTTACCTGCTGTACAGGTTGGTGATGAAATCGATGTCTACATAGTACGGCGTGAGGACTCCGAAGGACAAATAGTCCTTTCAAAGAAGATAGCCGATCAAACTCTCATTTGGGACGAGATAGCGACCGCGCATGAAAGTGGTGCACCGGTGCAGGGTCGTATCACTGAACGGATTAAGGGTGGATTGCGAGTGAGCGTCGGATCCCTGCGCGGCTTTTTACCCGCTTCACAAGTGGAATTGCGTCCTATCCAAAACCTTGAGCAGTATGTCGGGCAAACGCTGGATATGAAAGTGATCAGCCTGAGCAAGCGGCGGCATAACATCGTTTTATCGCGCCGTGCGTGGTTGGAAGCTGAACTTGTCCAAAAGCGCGCGGAAGTTCTCAATACACTTGAAGTTGGTCAACTTATAACGGGCGTAGTGAAAAATATTACCGCTTTTGGTGCGTTTGTTGATCTTGGGGGCGTTGATGGTTTACTCCATAAAACAGATATGGCATGGAAGCGTATCCATCATCCGTCCGATGTCGTCTCGGTGGGTGAAGAGGTTGAAGTCCAAGTTATCGGGATCAGCCAAGAGAACGAGAAAATTTCGCTGGGCTTGAAGCAGAAGACTCCGGACCCGTGGGCAAACATTGAGGAAAAATATCCAGTTGGCGCTACAGTTCGCGGGGTCGTTGTCAATATTGTGAATTATGGTGCGTTCTTACAGTTGGAAGAAGGCGTTGAAGGTTTGATCCATGTCTCTGAAATGGCGTGGACGCGTCGGAATGTCGCCCCCTCGCGAATCGTCAATAAGGGTGATGAGATTGAAGCCATTGTGCTTGAAATCTCAAGGGAAGACAAACGCATTTCACTCGGACTCAAGCAGCTGCAACAAAACCCATGGGAACTCTTGGAACAGAGGTCCCCTGTCGGTAGCAAGATCACTGGTCGTATCCGAAACTTGACGAGTTTTGGAGCGTTCGTTGAAATTGAACCCGGAATTGATGGGTTAATTCATACTTCTGATCTCTCGTGGACCAAGCGGGGTGCCGCAGCCAATGAAGCACTTAAGGAAGGTAGTGAGATTGAGGTCGTTGTCCTACAGATTGACGCGGCTGAACGCCGAGTCTCATTAGGACTCAAGCAGACGCAACCCGATCCGTGGGAAGAAGTACCCGAGAAGTATAAGGTCGGCTCTGTCGTCCGCGGTAAGGTTGTTAATCTCACCAGTTTTGGAGCGTTCACGAAACTCGAAGAAGGTATTGAAGGACTAATTCACATCTCTGAACTCGCTGACCGGCGAATAGAAAAGCCGGAGGAAATTGTTTCCGTAGGTGATGAATTAGACTTGAAAGTGATCAACCTATCACCGAAAGATCGGCGTATTGGCTTGAGTTTAAAGGCACTCCTTGCTGAGCAAGAACGCGCCACAACACCTGATGAAGAGGAAAAGCCAGCAAGAACACGTCCAGAGCGTCCATCTCGCTCGCGACGAGAACGGGAGCCGCGACGACAATTGCCGGCACGCGAAGAGACTGTCACCACATTGGGTGCCTTGCTTAAAGAGGAAATGGGCAAGTCAAACGCTGAAAGCGTTGAGAGCTCTGAGAGCGTCGAAAACGTTGAGACTGCCGAAGGTGCTGAAACCGTTGAAAGCGTCGAAATCGTTGAAGATGCTGAGAACGTTGAAAGCCCTGAGAGCGTTGAAGTGGTTGAGGATGTTGAGGCTTCTGAGAGCATCGAAGACGTTGAGATTGCTGAGAGTACCGAGGCTTCTGAGAGCGTTGAAGATGCGGAAAATCCCGAAAGCACGGAGGATTCCGAGGATACGGAAAACTCTGAGAATTAGCATTTTCACCGCTTGATTTCAAAGTTATACTTCGGGATAGTGATAGAATACAAAACCAATCTTGCTACAAATGTGTATCTACATTTAAAATGTGGGATAGGTTTTGTATCCTTCCTCTTTCGTTATTTCAACTGGACGGGTGGGTTCATATACCCACCCATTGTCTCTTGGGCGAAGACTTGAAAAGCCACGGAGACCTTGCCCTACATACAAAATAGGGCAGAAACTGATACGTAGAGTAGGAGAGGTGGAATTGAGTAAGAATTTTCTGTTTACGTCCGAATCTGTCACTGAAGGACACCCAGACAAAATTGCGGACCAAATCTCTGACGCAGTACTTGATACAATATTCACAACAGACCCGATGGGTAGAGTTGCCTGTGAAACTTTGGTTACAACCGGGCTTGCTGTCATCACAGGCGAGATCACGACTACCGCTGATTATGATGCACAACAAATTGCACGGGAAGTTCTTACCGATATAGGTTATACTGATATTGAATACGGTTTTGATGCCGAACGAAGTGCTGTATTGAGTATTATTGATAAACAGTCTCCTGATATCGCAATGGGGGTGAATCCCGGCGGTGCTGGGGACCAAGGGTTAATGTTTGGGTATGCATGCACCGAAACCCCTGAATTGATGCCGCTACCGATTACCCTCGCTCATCAATTGGTGCGACAGTTGGCAAAGGTTCGTAAAGATGGCACCCTTTCCTTTATCCGTCCCGATGGAAAATCTCAGGTAACTGTTGAATATGTTGACAACAAACCTAAAACAGTGACCACAGTTGTTATCTCCTCTCAGCACGATCCGGATGTTGTGGATACTGAGTTGCGGGAAGCAATTATTGAAGAGGTAATTAAAAAAATTATTCCTAAAAACCTTCAATCTCCAGACATCAAATATCATATCAACCCAACCGGACGTTTTGTGACTGGGGGCCCACAAGGGGATGCCGGGTTAACAGGCAGAAAGATTATAGTTGATACGTATGGCGGTATGGGACGCCACGGCGGAGGCGCACTCTCAGGAAAAGATCCGACCAAAGTAGACCGGAGCGCAACTTATGCAGCACGACACGTCGCCAAAAATCTCGTTGCAGCGGGACTCGCAGAACGGTGCGAAATTCAGATCTCTTATGCAATTGGCAGAAGAGACCCTATTTCTATTATGGTAGACACGTTTGGCACGGGGGATGAAGCAGCACTCACGAAACTGGTCAACGCGCACTTTGACTTGACCCCGGCGGGTATTATTGAACGGTTGAAATTGCGCCAGCCGATCTATCGGAATACGGCCGCGTATGGACATTTTGGGCGCGAGGAACCCGGTTTTACTTGGGAAGAGACCGATTACATAGAAAAACTCCGGTAGATTGAATGTGTTCGAGAATACCGGCGAACAAAGGAAATTAATGAACTACGATATTAAAACGACAGCGCTCGCAGGAGCAGGCAAACAACGCATTGATTGGGCAAACCGGTTCATGCCTGTTTTAGATTCTATTCGCGCACGCTTTGAAAATGAACGTCCTTTAGACGGGTTGAAGGTAGCCGCATGTTTGCACGTCACAACTGAAACTGCAAACTTAATGAAAACTCTAAAATCAGGTGGTGCCGAAGCCGTTGTCTGTGCATCGAACCCTCTCAGTACGCAGGATGATGTCGCCGCATCTCTTGTTGTTGACGAAGAGATCGGTGTTTTTGCCATTAACGGTGAAGATACAGAAACCTATTACAAACACATTGATGCTACCCTTGATTTACAACCGACTATTACTATGGATGACGGTGCCGACCTTGTTTCCAGGCTTCACTCTGAAGAAACGAATCCGGCTTTAGTTGAGCAGGTCGTTGCTGGAACGGAAGAGACAACAACCGGTGTTATCCGGCTCAAGAGTATGGCGGCTGAAGGCGTGCTGAAATATCCGATTATCGCTGTAAACGACGCGCGGACGAAGCATTTTTTTGATAACCGATACGGCACAGGACAAAGCACATTGGACGGTATCATCAGAGCAACGAACCTGTTAATTGCCGGAACGACAGTTGTCGTTGCGGGTTATGGATGGTGCGGCAGAGGGGTCGCGAGTCGCGCACGCGGCTTAGGTGCGAACGTAATTGTAACCGAAGTTACCGCCTTGAAAGCATTGGAAGCGGTAATGGACGGCTTCCGGGTGATGCCGATGCAGAAGGCGGTTCAGGAAGCCGACCTCATTATAACGCTCACAGGGGATATTCATGTTTTGCGTAAGGAACATTTTGAGGCGATGAAAGACGGCGCGATTATTGCGAATTCCGGTCATTTCAACGTCGAGATTGACATTCCTGCGCTCGAAAAGTTGAGCGTTGATAAAGGGAACGCGCGCCCCTATGTAGACGCGTATATCCTTGAAGATGGTAGGAAACTCTACCTTGTCGGTGAAGGCAGATTGGTAAACCTTGCTGCTGCCGAGGGGCACCCGGCGAGCGTTATGGACATGAGCTTTGCCAACCAAGCTCTGTCTCTTGAATACATCGCTAAAAATCATGAGCAATTTGAGAATCGCGTCTACGATGTTCCTGAATCTATTGACGAGACCGTTGCGCAGTTGAAGCTGCAAGCATTTGGTGTTGAAATTGACACGCTCACGGCAGAGCAGGAGAAATATCTCAACTCGTGGGAAATGGGAACTTAGTGTTGTTCCTCCGTTGGCACAATTCAGATATTGTCGTGACGTGCCGCTATTGCTATCAGTTCAACGATTGTTTTTACTAACGAGGTTTAAAACCTCGTTGGTTTTTAAGAAGGCTTGAGTGTTTTCGCTTTGTGAGGGATACGTATGAAAAAATCAGAAATTTTGGAAGGCGTGATATTACTTCTGTCGGCGGTGCTGTTGTTACCTATCTGGATGGCATCTGCTGAAAAAATAGAACTCTCACCGACCTTGTTGAAAGTGCTGAGTTTTTTGCAGTACCCAATAATCATCGTGCTTGGTGTGATTTTCGTTCGCCGACTGCGACGAGTGATCCGTGCGTTCCGAGAAAATAAAAATAGACCTGGGCCTTTCTGAGCTACATTAGAAATGCTGATAAATGGATTGAAAATGTTTTTGTACATTTGGAAGTATGTCAACACAACAACGATTTTCTTGGGATCCAAGAAAAAACCGGACCAACATTGCAAAACACCACATCAGTTTTTCCAGAGCAGCGAAGATTTTTGATGGCCCGCGCTTGGAAAAAGAAGACACCCGTAGAGACTATGGCGAAAAACGGATGCTTGCCCTGGGCCGAAGTGAAGGACGGATTCTTCGTGTCGTCTATACACGGCGCAATTCAGGCATTCATATCATTTCAGCTAGAAAGGCGAATACCCATGAAAGAGCAGAATACATACGTCGAATACAGTCGTTCTGAGATAGACACGCAGCCGGATGAGACCAAGTGGAGCCGCTTTGATGCCCTAACGGATGCAGACATTGATACTGCTGCAGTGTCTGATGCGGACGACCCTAAAACAGATGCCACCTTCTGGAAAGATGCAACCGTAGTAATGCCAGAAAATGTTATCACTATTGATCTAGACCTTTTGGAGTGGTTTAAAACACATGCACCTGACTATGAAACGCAGATTAACACAGTCCTTCGGGAATACGTTGAGGCAAATGCTGACAACTAACCAATCTTTTGTCCAGAAGCGTGATGCAGAGAAACGGAAGCATGTCATAAAAGGATTCACAATATGGGCGTTTTAGTCGTTGGGACGGTTACTTTAGATACAGTAGAGACACCAAGCAAGCGGGTTGAGGATGTTCTTGGGGGTTCTGGTGTCTATGCTGCTGTCGCAGCGAGTTTTTTTGGGAACACGGTTCAACTTGTTGGTGTTGTCGGTGCTGATTTTCCACACGCGTACACAGACTTCCTCCAAACGCGTGGCATTGATCTTCACGGGTTAGAGCGGGTTGAGGAGGGCAAATCGTTTCGATGGGGTGGTCGTTATGCTGAAGACTTTAACGTACGTGATACCCTCTTCACAGAGTTGAATGTTATTGAAGATTTTCAGCCCGTTTTGCCTGAAACTTACAAAGATACCCCCTATCTTTTCTTAGCGAATAACTCGCCTGTGTTACAGTTGAGTATCATTGAACAGGCGACAAATCCGGAACTTATTGTCTGTGATACGATGGATTTTTGGATTAATGAACAGCGGGAAGCGTTAGAGACACTCTTAGCACGCGTGGATGTCCTCATCTTGAACGATAGTGAAGCGCGACTCTTGACGGGTGATGCTAACTTGGTGCGCGCTGCGGAGGCAATTCTACGCTATGGTCCAGAACGGGTTATCGTCAAGAAGGGCGAGCACGGTGCAATCAGTGTCACGGAATCGTCCTACTTTAACGCGCCAGCATATCCGCTCACACAAGTAACCGACCCGACAGGTGCAGGCGATAGTTTTGCCGGTGGGATGATGGGATACCTCGCTTCTGTTGGAAATACATCAGAGGCAGCGATACGGAGTGCTATGGTATATGGGGCGGTTGTCGCCTCTTTTAACATTGAAGATTTTAGCGTTGAGCGGCAAAAGCGTGTAGCGTTTTCCGAAATTTCATCTCGGTATCAAGAACTTCAAGAAGCTGCACATTTTTAGTGTAGACTATGAATCGCCCTGTCGTACGCTGCTTCAGCGGATTCCATTACCATTTCTGAAAGGGTCGGATGGGCGTGAACAGTGTGCGCTATATCCGCTGCAGATGCTCCCAAACGCACCCCGACCGCGGCTTCATGAATCAGCGTCGAAGCCTGTGCGCCGACGATATGAACGCCAAGAATATCCCCGCTATCGGCATCAGAAACAGTCTTAACGAATCCATCCGTCTCGCGTAGTCCCAATGCCTTCCCGTTTGCAGCATAAGGGAAGCGTCCTATTTTCACTTCGTAACCTTCATCGGTTGCCTCTTTCTCTGTCATGCCGACGTGTCCAATTTCGGGCAAGGTGAAAACACACCACGGAATCACTTGGTAATCCATCTCAACAGGGTTGCCGAGACAGTTTTGTGCCGCAATCTTTCCTTCTGCTGATGCGACGTGTGCTAACAGGTACCGGCTTGCGACATCTCCAACGGCATAAATACCTGGTATGTTCGTCTGCAACCGTGTATCCACGATGATTTTTCCGTTCTCTGTGCGAACACCAACCTTTTCTAACCCAATGTTTTCGGTGTTATAACGTCTCCCAATCGAGACGAGCATTTTTTCTGCTGTGAATTCTTCACCTGATTCGAGGACTGCCGTGACATCCGTATCCGATTTTTTAACGTGTGTGAGTTTCGCACCCGTATGGATGGTGATACCTTTCCGTTTCATGAAAAGTTGGATGTGTCGGATAACTTGTACATCTTCAGTCGCCAGAATAGTCGGAAGGAGTTCCAACACGGTCACCTTGCAACCGAGCGCGTTAAAAATTGCAGCAAACTCACATCCTGATACGCCACCCCCAACAATCAGCAGGCTTTCAGGAAGTTCTGTGAGGTTGAGAACACCTGTTGTTGTCAAGACTTGGTTCTCATCAATTTCAAAAACAGGTGGTTCCGCAGGTTCGGAACCCGTGGCGATGATGATATTTTTCGCATGTAACTGCTCAGTCGTACCATCGGGTTTACTGACGATAATTGTATTTTTGTTGGTAAGTGTTGCTGTCCCATTGAAGGTATCAACCTTGTTTGCCTTCAGCAGTTGTGCGATGCCGCCTGTTAGCTGCTTGATGACTGCGTTTTTGTGAGTTAATACCTGTGGATAGTCAATTGTCGCCTCACCACTGATATGCACACCAAAGTCAGATGCTTCTTGGACCTGAGTGGCGAGGTTAGCGACGGCAAAAAGTGTTTTCGTTGGGATACACCCTCGATTCAGGCAGGTACCGCCCCACTCGCCTTTTTCTATAAGGCAGACGCTACCACCGAGTTGTGCTGCCTTGATAGCCGCGACGTATCCACCGGGGCCGCCACCAATAATTCCGACATCATAAATAGACATGATTGCTCCTGTTTTGCGAGATGAATTGAATTTTATCACAAAGGCTGGGGGTTGTCAAGTTGAGACGACTTAACAACAAAACCATTCAGTCGTTCCATAGTTTGCATAATTTCATCTGATACTTAGTGAAGACTTACGTTCTTGTATAGCATAGTGTGTCTATAGAAGGTCAGTGTGTACTGGTGCTAAATTTGACAAAAAGGGCGAGGCGTGCTATAGTGGTAGCAGTCTGTAAGTAGGAGAAAGAAGATGTTTGATGGGTACTCCCCAAACCAATTTGGGCCTGGACGTTCTGCTGTCATCTGCCAACATGGTGCAGTTGCAACGAGTCAACCGCTTGCGGCACAGGCCGGATTACAAATACTACGCGACGGTGGAAACGCGATTGATGCGGCGGTCGCGACGGCTGCGATACTCAACGTCGTCGAGCCGATGTCAACGGGTATCGGTGGCGATGCTTTCATGCTGGTTTATCAACCGAAGGATGGCACGATTCGCGGCTTAAATGCAAGCGGCAGGGCACCTTACGCCGCAGAACTGGAATTCTTTACCAAGCAGGGGTTAACCAGTATCCCCGCTTTTGGGAGCATGTATCCCGTTACAGTGCCTGGCACAATTGATGGATGGGCGACTCTCCTTGATGAATGCGGGACGATGTCATTGGCAGAGGTACTGCAACCTGCCATTGATTACGCAGAGAATGGATTTCCTGTCAGTCCGCAAATTAGTCTCGCATGGCAAGACAGCGCGGCGATGTTGGCACAGCATCCCGATACTGCAAAGACTTATCTCACAAACGGCAAAGCACCGACACCGGGTGAAATTTTTCGCCAACCTAACTTCGCACGGACGTTACGGTTGATTGCTGAAGGTGGACGCGATGCCTTTTATCAAGGCGAGATTGCCGACAAAATCGTCCAGTTCTCCGATGAAAATGGAGGGTTGTTCACGCGACAAGACTTCACTGACCACAGGTCTGATTGGGTTGAGCCGATTTCTACGAATTACCGCGGTTATGATATCTATGAAATTCCACCGAATGGACAAGGCATCGCTGCGCTGCTCGCACTCAATATCGTTGAGGGATTCGATCTCGGATTAATGGGACATAATAGTTCTGAACATCTACACTACGCAATTGAGGCGATGAAATTGGGATTCGCGGATCTCTACAAATACGTGACGGACCCGACGTTTGTAGATGTGCCCGTAGCCGGATTGCTTGCTGGCGAGTATACAGAAAGCCAACGCTCGCGTATCTCGGCAGAACGAGCCAGTGTGGAACCAAGTGCCGGTGTTCCGGGTATGGGAAGCGATACGGTGTATCTCTGTGCCGTTGATAGTGATCGAAACGTTGTTTCTTTTATTAATAGTCTCTTTGCTGGTTTTGGCTCAGGTTTAACTGCTGGTGATACAGGTATCATGTTGCAAAATCGGGGTGCAGGTTTTTCGCTGGATCCGAACCATGCCAATTGTATCGCACCGCATAAACGGACGTTGCATACGATTATCCCGGGTATGATTGCCCAAAATGGCGTGCCGTTGGTTACCTTCGGTGTCATGGGAGGGCAGATGCAAACACAAGGGCATTTACAGTTTGTGTCTAATCTCGTTGACTTCAATATGGATGTTCAAAATGCCTTAGATGCCCCTCGGTTTCGGGTAATGGATGATTCTCGGATTATGCTGGAGGCGGGCATTCCGATGAATACACAAGCCGAGTTGGCGCGGAAAGGACATCATATCATACCGGGGAACACTTTTTTTGGCGGTGGACAAGCCATTTTTATTCATCCGTCTTTTGACACACTTGTCGCAGGTTCAGATCCGAGGCGTGATGGGTGTGCAGTTGGCTATTGAGACTCAAGAGAATGTACTTGACTTTTGGCTTAAATTGAGGTATAATATTAGGACTAACAGTCGGTTTAGACTCAAAAAATGAAGTTCAAACTGAAGCATGTAAGCCCGCCAAGACGGTCGCGAATCACCGTTGATGCGATCGCGGATCGCTGTTGATTCGAGAGGCTCTCTCTTGCCTTGGGGCGCGCTATTTTCGGCAGGATACGAGTAGTCAGCGTCCGACTTAAGCAGAACAACAGACCTATCCAGCCCTGAAAGCGAAATCCGTTTTCCGATTTATTTGTATCCATGATAAAAAAGGGTATGGCGAAGGCACGCGAATCTCGCCCCGCAAATTAAATACGAAATGGCGAGGCATAAAGAACTCGCTCCAGGATGCCGATGGAAAAGAAACATAGAAGAATGTATGGAGAGTTAGTTTACAAATGTACAACGATTTAAAAGAAAAAGATGCTTGTGGTGTTGGTTTTATCGCGAACCGCTTCGGGAGTCGGAGCCACGAGATTATCAAGATGGCGACGCAAGCAGTAACAAACTTAACGCACCGGGGCGCGGTGGCGGCGGACGCAAAGACAGGCGACGGGGCAGGTATCTTAACACAAATCCCGGAGAAACTATTTCAAAAAGAACTTGAGAAGCTCGGAGTCCATCTTGATTCGATAAATGACATCGGTGTCGGGATGATTTTCCTGCCACGGCACAACCGAAGCGCACAAGCACAGGGACGCGCACTCGTCGAAAAGACGTTACAACAATACGGCGTTCCGTTCCGCGGATGGCGTTCGGTGCCTCTGGACCTTTCTGCGCTTGGTACCAAGGCTTTAGAAACGATGCCGGAAATTCAACAGGTATTGGTAGAACGGCCAGAACAACTCACAGACGACGCTTTTGAGAGACGCTTGTACTTGATATGCAAGGAGTTAGAACATCGTATCACGGCAGCTGGACTTGACGAATTCCATATCGCATCCTTTTCACATCGAACTATTGTCTACAAAGGATTGTTGGTAGCACCACAGCTTTCGCAATTTTATCTCGACTTAAAAGATCCGGATTTTGAGGCAGCACTTGCTGTTTTCCACCAACGCTACAGCACGAACACCTCTTCTACATGGATGCTCGCTCAACCCTTCCATACACTTGCACACAACGGTGAAATCAATACTTTGATGGGCAATCGGAACTGGATGCGAGCACGCGAAGCCGATTTGCAGTCCCCCCTCTGGAACGAACATATCCAAAAACTTGTCCCTATTATCAATCCGCACGGCAGTGATTCAATGAGCTTGGATAGTGTGTTAGAGTTGTTAACACATTCTGACCGCGACATCCTGCACGCCATGATGTGTTTGATCCCGGAAGCGTATGAACAGATTTCGGATATGCCGGATGTGCTCAAAGCCTGTTATGAGTACCTCTCATGTGTCAGCGAACCTTGGGACGGACCGGCGGCGGTCGCATTTACGGATGGTGTGGTTGTTGGGGCGAGTCTGGATAGAAACGGCTTACGACCTGCACGGTATAAAGTCACAGAAGACGGAACCGTTGTCATGGGTTCTGAGGTCGGTATTATTGAACTTGACGACAGTTGCGTTGTGGAAAAGGGGCGTTTAGGGCCTGGACAGATGATTGCTGTCGATACAGCGCAAGGAAAACTGCTGAAAGATTCGGAGATTAAGCATCGGGTTGCTGAGCAGAAGCCTTACGCTGAATGGGTACAGAAAGGCATCGTAACGCTTCCTACTGAAAAAGACGGTGCTTCTGCTACGACGGAGACTGTTCCTGAACAGCTGCCGATATACCAGAAAGCCTTCGGTTATATGACTGAGGATGTGGAACGCTTTATCAAACCTATGGTGACGGAAGCGAAGGAAGCAGTCGGTTCGATGGGCGATGATACACCACCTGCTGTGATTTCTCAGCATCCACGTTTGCTTTACAATTACTTCAAACAACGCTTCGCTCAGGTAACCAATCCGCCTATTGACTCGATCCGGGAACGCTTGGTTATGTCGCTCACAACTTACCTCGGGCGGCGGCATAGTCTGCTCACGGAAACTGAAGCACACGCTCGACTTATCCGGTTACCTTCACCAATCCTAACAAATACGGATCTACAAGCCTTACGAGAGTTGGATATACCCGATTTTCAGATAGCAACGCTTTCTGTTTGTTTCCCTGTATCTTCTGGCAAACAAGGCTTAGAAACCGCGCTGGAAACGTTGTGTCAACGCGTCTCTGAGTCGGTTGATGCGGGAACGACGCTGCTCGTGCTAAGCGATAAAGATGTCAATCCTAATGCCGCACCGATTCCAATGGCACTTGCCGTTGGTGCGGTTCATCACCATCTGATTCGAGAAGGAAAACGGATGCGAGTAAGCCTTATCGCTGAAACTGGAGATGCGCGGGAAGAACACCATTTTGCTGTTCTCATCGGTTATGGGGCAGCGGCAGTCAACCCTTATCTTGCGTTTTCAACGATCGTTCAGCTCGCTGAGGATGACGAACTTGCAGGACTCACAGCAGCGAAAGCCGTTGAAACCTATAAGGCAACCGTCGAAAAAGGCATTTTGAAGATTATGGCGAAGATGGGGATTTCGACGGTGTCAAGTTATCGTGGTGCTCAAATTTTCGAGGCACTTGGCATTAATACGACTGTTATTGATAAGTGTTTCACGGGTACCACCTCACGCTTAAATGGCATCGGGTTTGCCGAAATCGCTGCAGAGACGCTCCATTTCCACACAAAAGCGTTTTCAGGAAACGGAGATGATGTATCGCTTGAAGAGGCAGGCTACTTCCGATTCCGTCGAAACGGCGAATTTCATGCGTACAATCCGACAGTGTTTAAATCGCTCCACAAGTTCGTCAAGGCAGGTAAGTCGGAAGATTATGAGAAATATGTTGATGCTGTTGAGACCGGTGAACCTTCCAGTTTACGCGACCTACTTGCATTCAAGGCGAGCACACCTATCCCAATTGAAGAAGTAGAACCCGCGGAGGATATTGTTCGTCGTTTTACAACCGGTAGCATGTCTTTCGGAGCATTGAGCCGTGAGACACACGAGACTTTGGCTATCGCTATGAACCGCCTCGGTGCAAAATCCGGAAGCGGAGAAGGCGGTGAAAGCCCTAAACGTTTCAAGCCGCAGCCGAATGGAGACCTCGCTTCGAGTGCTATCAAACAGGTGGCATCCGGACGTTTCGGTGTCACACCAACATACCTAATTTCGGCGAGAGAATTGGAAATTAAGATGGCGCAGGGTTCTAAACCTGGAGAGGGTGGGCAGATTCCGGGGCACAAAGTAACCGCTGAAATTGCTTCTATTCGTCACTCCGTACCGGGAGTTCCGCTAATTTCGCCGCCACCGCACCACGACATCTATTCTATTGAGGATTTGGCGCAGCTCATCTATGATTTGAAACAGGCAAATCCGCGGGCAAAGGTTGCCGTAAAACTGGTATCCGAATTTCTGGTTGGAACCATTGCATCAGGTGTAGCAAAGGGCTACGCTGATGTTATTCAAGTGAGTGGACATGAAGGAGGCACTGGTGCATCGCCGCTGAGTTCTATCAAGAACGCGGGTACACCTTGGGAACTCGGAATTGCAGAAACGCAACGCGCACTGGTGGAGAACGAGTTAAGAGATCGCGTCGTTCTGCGGGCAGATGGCGGAATGCGTTCTGGACGCGATATTATCATTGCTGCCATGCTGGGTGCAGAAGAGTACGGCTTTGGCACAATAGCAATGGTTGCAACGGGATGTGTAATGGCGCGCCAATGCCATCTAAATACATGTCCTGTTGGTGTAGCTACGCAGGACCCTGCGCTCCGTGCGAAGTATCCTGGGACTCCTGAGATGGTTGTTAACTTCATGTTGGGCGTGGCGAACGAGGTTCGAGCCATTCTCGCGAATCTCGGACATAGGTCTTTGAACGACATTATTGGTCGTCCCGAATTGCTACAGCCGATTGACCTTGCAGATTATCCTAAAGCTGCGATGCTTGATTTAAGTGAGATTCTGACTCCTGCGGATCCAACTGGCACACAACCTCGCTATCATCTGCAGGAACGGAACGATCGAGAGGATATCCCGCTTGACGATCAGATTCTGGCGGATGCAGAGGAAGCGATTGATGAGAAAACATCAATCCAGCTCTCCTATGCTATCCGGAACACGCACCGAACGGTGGGCGCGAAGTTATCCGGTGAAATCGCGAGGCGGTATGGCGATGCTGGTTTGCCTGATAGAACAATTCAATGCCACTTGGAAGGCAGTGCCGGTCAGAGTTTTGGTGCCTTCTGCATCAGTGGTGTACAATTTGTGTTGACAGGGGAAGCCAATGACTATGTTGGCAAAGGCATGGCAGGTGGAGAACTTATTATCAAACCGGCACCAACAGCACCCTTCCGAACTTATGAAAATACGATCATCGGAAATACGGTCTTATACGGCGCGACGGGTGGAACCCTCTATGCAGCTGGCGGTGTCGGTGAACGGTTCTGTGTCCGAAATAGCGGCGCGACTGCTGTTGTTGAAAGCGTCGGGGACCACGGTTGTGAATATATGACTGCAGGGACGGTCATCATTCTCGGCGAAACGGGTAGAAACTTTGGAGCGGGGATGACAGGTGGCACTGCCTATGTCTTAGACGAAAAAGGGCAGTTTGAGAAGAAGTACAATCCAGATTGGGTGAATATAGAAAAGGTAACCGGTGAGGCGGATATTAAGAGCATAATGGCACTTATACAAAATCACGCGACTTATACAGGCAGCCAGCATGCCGAAAATATTCTCGCTAATTGGCAGACATTCCTTCCACACTTTTGGAAGGTTGTAACGCCGCCACCGCCACCGCTGCCGGCACCCGTCCAACTTAAAAGAAGGGCGGCATCAAGGAGAGAACGAAAGAAGCGTTAGAAATCCTGATTAATTCGGCAAACGTAATTTGAAAACACCATGAAATAACGCCGTGCTTGCGGGATCCAACGCGCACGGCGTATTTGTTTGTATATTGACATTCCTTAGTTTATTGGAGAAACCAGACTTAATCAATAATCCTGACGCTGGTATTGCCAGCGCGAGCGAACCCAATTCTATCAATGCCTACTTGTTTGAGGATATCCATGACCTGGACGATTTGCTCATGGAAAACCTCATTACCTGCTTGGATAATCACCATTATTTTCGCATCTTCAGGCGCGTTGATAAGCCAATTAAACATCTCTCCTGTTTGCACAATTTCTTCTCTACTCTGTTGGCGTATAATGATTGTACCTTCAGTCTCACCGGGGGCAGGGTTGGCGATCGTTACGACAATACCTCGGTCGCGTGTTATAGGTCTATCAATAGGTGGAGGGAGTTGTACTCGAAGCCCTGGGATAGGGGCAAAGGTTGTTGACACCATAAAAAAAATCAGGAGCAGGAACACACAATCAATCATAGGTGCCATGCTAAGCGTTGGGGGTTTGTGTCTCTTCAGATGTTTCATGCTAACGTTCCTCCGTTTGTACGAGAGAATAACGTTCATTCATACGACCATTAGTTTTAAAACACCTGAAGGTTTATGAGGTTACGATGTTCTTCAAATCGTTTATCGCAGCACTGGATTAAGGTGATTTATAGTGCCTGCAAAAAAAAAAGGCAGCAAATGCTGCCTTTTTTAAGTACATTGCATTCCTCAGTCTTCTTCCGACACCGCGAAAGCGATTTCAAGCCCTTCCGTTTTACTGGAGCGCATTTTTGCCCGTTCTACCACGTCAATGACGACACCGTGCTTGGCACGTTTATCCGCTTTGATAATCAGCGTACTAATCTGGTTTTCATGAGCCGCAATGAAAAGCTCCATGTCTTCCAGTGTTAACATCTCTTGGTCGTCAATCGAAATACGTCCGTCACTGTTAACGAAGAGGTTGAATTTCTTCCGAGTGAATTCGTGTTTCGTTGCGGAATCGGGTAAAGTGACGGTGAAAGGCGGAGGAACCTTCATAACAGCAGACACCATGAAAAAGATGAGCAACAAGAAGACACAATCAATCATTGGAGCCATCGGAATGTCATCGTCTTCTTGTGTTTTCCGCCGTTGAGCTAAGTTTAAAGCCATCTGAATTCTCCTTCTATAGAAAGAGGATTACTATTGCTATCGCTTGAGGGTTGTCAGTCTCTCGCGACAATAGCGAATCCGATTTTATCTATACCTGCCTGTTTTGCAATATCCATTACCTGCACGATCTGTTCATGCAGTACATCCCGCTCAGATTGGATAATCAGCATGTTTTTGGATTCGTCCGGTGCGTTGATGAATTGGTTGAACATTTCTTCGATTTGAACGACCACATCATTCAACACCATAGTGCCTTTATCCTCGCCCGGTTCAGGGTTCGCGATCCGGACAGTTAGCCCTTTGGGTTTGTCAGGTGAGGGTTTCCCCGGTGGGGGAAGCTGCACACGGAGGCCTGGAATCGGCGAGAAAGTTGTTGACACCATGAAGAAGATCAGAAGCAGGAACACGCAATCAATCATAGGTGCCATACTGAGCGTTGGCGGCTTACGTTCCCTAATTTTGGTCGCAAGCAGACTCAATTTGGCTTCACCGACTTGTTGCATTTCAAAGTCTCCTTTCTCGTTAATGAGACTTGGGCTAAGGTTTAGTACCGTAAGTACCCAACAAAGCCCATCAGAAGTGGGCGAGTAGAATCACCCGCCCGTTCTGTTACAAGACTAAGCACCGCTAGATTCACCAACAATCAGTTGGTTGACGATTTCGGTAGAAACCTGTGAAATCTCAACCATATGTCTGTTAACCCAGCTATCGAAAAGTTGGAAGAAAATCAAGCACGGAATAGCGACTGTCAGTCCAGCAGCAGTTGTGAGAAGTGCCTGAGAGATACCACCAGCGAGCTGCTGCGGGTCACCAGTACCTTCAAGTGCGATTGTGGTAAACGCACTAATCATACCTGTAACCGTTCCAAGCAATCCAAACAGCGGGGAAACAACTGCGACCGTACCGAGAACCGGTAGATTTCTTTCCAGTTCTGGGATTTCAAGGAGGCTTGCTTCCTCAATGGCTTCCTGAATTTCTTCTTTGCTAATATCTCGTTCTTCAATCTGGGCTTGGCTGTATCGCAGCAATCCTGCTTTAAGAACATTCGCGAGCGGTCCACCGGCTTCTTCACAAGTCGAGACGGCTTCCATAATGTTCTCTTTCCGCAATGAGTCGGCAATACTGGCGATAAACTGTTCAGTTCCGATTCGAGAACGACTCCGCACAAAGGTGAAAAGTCTTTCAATAATGAAGGTTAATGCCGTGATGGAGCAAAGGGCGAGTGGCCAGAAGACGAATCCGAACTTCTGGAAGAAGGTGACGATATTGTCCTTTTTGGTCATCTTCAGTGGAACAAAGTGGTCACCGCCATTAACGACTGTGACGGCTTTTCCAACCCGATCGCCGTATCCGTCTCTATAGATACTAATGAGGTAGCGGCCTGCGGGGATGCCTGATTTTTCGTAATCTCCGTTGACATCAGTTGTTGCGGTGTGCTCTTCTCCGACTGTGGCAACAATTCTAACATCAACGCCTTCAATTGGGTTCTGTGCTGTGGTTGTATCGACAATTTGACCGCGGACGGTTCCACCGCCCGCTCCAGCATCATCTTGCGCGAAAGCGATGCCAGTAGACATACCGACACAAGCGATTAACATTAAAACAAAACTAAAACGAATCATTCGTTCTGATCCTCCTTAGGTGACTTGCTAATTATTTTTGGCAAGTCTCTGCAAGTTCATAAAGTGCTGTATGGATAAGGCACGGGAACCGTACCTTAACAACTCAGTTTTATTTTTTAACGCGTGAGCGTTCCATCTACACAAATCTTCAGGTTAGGAATCAATATCTGTATTTGTAGATTGCCTCTACTGTTTACAATGCCGTTCTCATTAAGAACACCTGAGTGCCTAAAAAGTTACGCGCTCTATTTGCGTGTTGCTGAGGGCGACATCATAAGGTGATATTGCTAAACGCGATATCGCTGGACACGTCTTCGTGTCCAGCGATACACAAAACATTTAGAAGCCCATCATTGCTCGCACGAAGGTAGTGTTACTCGTCGTGTGGTCGAGCAAGATAGTCGTTCGCCGATAACCCGCGAGGATGACGATGTTGAACCCAAGCCATTCACCACGATTGATTGCTTGGACTTCAAAGATTCGGGTTCGCAAATCCGGTCTGTAGAGTACGGGAACATCTTCATCTTCCGGGAAGTTTGTCAAATAGTTTTTGAAGTTATTATCCCGGTTGGTGAATTTCCGGTATTGGAAACCGCCAAGAATGTTCATCCTTTGCGAGAACTGATAGTCAAGTCGTACACCGAGTACATCTTCACGGCTTCTACGATTGAAGCGGAGATATTCAACGGGTTCGTTATCAGTGGGAACGAACTGACGTGGGTTGAGTGCGTCAGGAATTTCCTCAGCACCCCGGTCAAATGCGCGATCCCAGATGTACTTCACCATCGGTGTGAGTGTCAAATCTTCGCCGATTCTATCGACAAATGGCAGTTCACCGAGAGGGATCTCGTATCTCGCTTTGAGAATCGTCTGTTGGTTGCGGATATCGCGTTCCGGGTAGCGCCGCGTTTTCCAGTTTTCGGGGTCATAGATTAAACCCGGGTCTTCGGGATCAAGTGCGTTAATCCCGTGATCTGGATAGAACGGGAACTCCCGTCTTTCACCGCCAGCACGGACCTGTTCAACAGGTACCATGAAATCGACACGTTGATCGGCAGTAAGCGGATCGTCGGCGTTGTCGGGGTCTGGTGCCTCAACATCTAAGAAAATAGCATCTGCCTCATCTTGCTCAAACTGTTTTTGGAGCACAACGAGGAATTTCGCTTCCAATGTGAGGTTGGGAACAGCGGTATAAAGGAACTGGAGCGTTGTCGTATTCACGCGAGCGTTATAGAAATCAAGCTCATCGGAAATTTGAACGGGTTCCAATTCACCAACACGCAGTGTAATGGTGTAGTCTGGAATATCGTCTTGGACTCGGACGAAACGGTTTTGGAAGAGCACGGTTCCGAAATCAGGAATGTCACGTTGATAGGTAACATGTAGATATTTGGAATCATTCTTCCGTCGGCTTGAGACTTCGTTTTCGTTGAGCCATCCGACTTTGAGTGAAAGATTATCAAGGAGGTCATATTCGGCGAAAACATGGTATCCTTCCCTGTCAACCCCATACTCGTACTGGGGTTCAAAATCGTCCTCAAGCGAATCAATCGTGCCGTTGTTATTCAGGTCAACGAGGTCAGTGAAGACCGGTGGGTCGGCATCAAAGATGAGGAAGTCTTCTTGGAAGTCCAAAACGCCGTTCTGGTCTCTATCGTCGGCGCGTGGTAGGACACCATCAAAGTCGATGTCATCCGGCCAGTCATCATCATCATCATCATCTTCAATGAGAGCGTAATTAGTTTCGTCCCACGGATCTTGTTCAGACTGTGATTCAGGTGTCCGTGGCAGTGAGTAGGGTTGATCTCTGTCAGAGTTAGAACCGAAATTGAGATAAGTTGTTGTGTAACCAGGATCGATATGATAGTAGACCCCTTCGAGGTACAACTTTCCGAAGCGAGATTTGAGTTGGAGGAACCATGCGGTTTCTCTGCCCATTTCTCCGTCGCCGCTTTCATCGGTTCCGTCGCCACCTAACCTGGCTTCAAATCTTTCACCCTCGGTCTCAGAGTAGGTAGGTATCCCATTTGCGTCTAATGGCAAGCCGGTTGCTGGATCAACGGAGATACCGGTTTCTTCTTCGCCATCTTCACCTTGGATAGTTGTTTTGAGCCGGCTAAATCCGATCTGATCTTTCGGGATGGTAGGATACTGCTTATATTTACCGTTAATGGAGTAATGCGCTCGGACAAAAACATTACCGATCGTACCTTCTAAGTCAAGCCCATAGAGAAGAGCAGCACGTGCTGCGCCATATTGATAACGGACTTTACGCGGTCTACCCTCACCGCTCCACTGACTCGGGTTGTCTTGAAGCGTTGCCCGGTTACTGGTGTAATCTGAGGACTGCCCGTAGTTACCGGGTGCTTCAATAACATCACGGTAGGGCATTTGGATGTGACCGTCTTCAGTTTTAATCCATTCTTGGATTTCAGGGTCTGACTCGGCTTTGTTGGCAGCACTGGATCCGATAATGGCGATGTTGTAATCACCTGCTACGATCATTTCAAAGGTAACAGATTGAACAGTGCGTGGATCTGCGTCAATTTGAAATGCCCCTTCTCCGAGAAGTGTTGCGGCTTCGGGTGAAGGTGCTCCGTCTGGATCCACAAAAACGAGGACGGCTTTCATCTTATTGAAGCCATCAACGATCTTCCACTCTCCGTCAACAGAATCGCGAATATCAGAAGGCAGTCCTCCGACAGGCATCGGGATGACATTACTGATGTCAAGTGTTTCTGAGATAGTTTCTGCAGGTAACGCCGTAGGTTCAGCACCTTCTTCAATTTCTTCAGGCGTTAATTCTTCCAACGCTTGGGTGACAACAGTGACTTTCATTTCCTTGAACGCTGCACCGACGCCGCCCTGAATATTCTCGTTATGTAAATCTGGATCAAAGCCGGAGAATCGGGTGACAATAATGTGATTGTCTTCGGGTGAGTCATCTCGGAAGATAACGGAAATTGATTCTGGCGGTGTATTGGCTACAGTACCCATAAGCGGGTTTTCAACACGTTCCGGGTGTTCTTTGTGAAGATTGACATAAGTAAACCCGACGCGGAAAATGTCGCCCAAAAGCCCTTGCGCCCGGAACCCTACAAGGCGTGCGTTTTCAATGTGCCGCACTCCCGCGTCTTCGTTTAGACCATTCCGACGACCGAGCGTCGGTGCGAGGTTTGCCGCTGCGTCAGTCAATTGGACAGGGTTTGAGATACGAGAATTGATGAGTGTGAAAAGGTGCCGTTCCTGTGCAAAAGAGATATCCCATCGAAGCCCATCAAATTCTGTTTTGTAGAGGATGTAGCGGTTTGGGAATAGCGTAGACGGCTTAAAACGCATGCTATCACCGATAGCAAACTCTGTGTATCTGCCACGGTAACTATCTTCAGTTAAAACCGTTCTATCCAACTGTGCCGAGAATCTTTCACTATCCAACTGACCGGTCCAACCGACGAACAATTCACCGTTCTGGTCAAACTCTTTCTGCTCACGATAGTTATAGACCTCGTTACCTTCAAGCAGCTCTTTTCCAAACAGATCATAGAAGAATTGCGGTTCTTCCTCTAATTGGAAACGCGCTGAGAATTTAGAACTCCCCTCAATCGTTGGCAATAGGGGTTCTTGTGGACCAAGGCTCTGTGCGCCACAACCATAGAGCACGAAAGCACTCAGAATACAGGTCGCTACAAGTAAAACATCAAGTGATTGTTTTAGCCTGTTCATTACTTTGTTTTTCCTCCTTGGAGATAATGAATCGGATGTTTGGGTAACGGAGCTGCGATATGAGTATTTCATCATTCGTTCTCTATACCCCGGTTTCCGACAAAAAACCTTGGGAATGGACGAAAACTGCTTTGCGTTTGAACGAAAAGTGTCAAAATTGCGTCGGTTAAAAATAAAGCCTATTCAATTTCTGTACCGTTCGTCACTGTCGGATAGAATATCCGTAAATCGCGAATACCGCGCGAAGCGTGTAAAAAGCGAGTCTCCTTCCAACAAATTAAGGGTTTGTTTTGCGGATTTTTCAATAAACACGTAATAAAATGCCTGCAAAACTGTTCTTAGCCTTTAAAATAGCACTGATTCAAATTTCTGTCAACTTTTATTTTTAACAGAAAAAGCGCACGCATTGGGGTGGAATTTCAGATAAGCATACCACAAATGTAATATATTTTCAACTTTAATGTCAGTACTATTCATTTTCATTGTTCATTTTCATTATTTCGCCTGTTTTAGAGAGCGGTTGCAATTTCGGAATTGCACACTTAGACACTTTCGGCGAAATGACACCAATGGACGCTACATAACGCCACTGATGTAGACTTAATACCCGCTTGCTTACCGCCTCCCTGAAGACGGCAAAACCGATAACGAAATCGGGATCGGGCACTCTCGGGCACGCCTCGAAAATACCGACAAGCCCAAAGATTGATGTAAGTATCCGCAATGCCAACGGATGTATAAATACCCGATTGCACATTGGACATACTATAATTATACTACAATTTAAGAAAAATTGACATTTTTTTTACAAAGTTATCAAAATAATGAAACCTCGAACCTGAATTCGAGGCTGTAATATTTCTAAATAAATATTTTTAAACAAGATGTTCACGTTTTTAAATTCGCAATAGCCCTATTAAAATATTCAATAAATAGGACAACTGTGACACCTAAAATTAAGCCAGTGATTCCCGCGATAACAAGGATAAACCGAAGTTGCGGACTAACAGGAATTTTTCTCGGTGTAGCGCGATCAACGATTTCAATGCCGCCTATTTGGTTCCGAGAGGTTGGCATCTTAGATTCAGCGTATAATATTTCAGCCTCAAGGGAGCGTTTGGCAATTTCTTCAGCCATCGCGTTGGTTTTCTGAATCTTGGCACCCTTTTGTGTAAGAATAATCTGATTCTCGGGGATATGTTCTATTAATTTCGCCAATTCAGTTTCGAGTGTATCCTGTTTCCGCTTGAGGCGTTCCGCAGCATTTTCATACCGCGAGAGATATGGAACAAACGTTATCAGCTGATTCTGTATGTAAGTGTAATGGGCAGAAGCACCGGAGGTAACCGTCGTAGTTAGCGGCGAGGTCTCCTCATTTTTCTTTTGAATTTCAGCGATTTGCGCATCAAGGCCTTCCAAATCTGATGAAGTTGTGCCGACTTTTTTGGCATCAGCAACGCGTTGCGATTCAAGATTGAAGAGTTTCTCTTGCTGGAAGAGCCAGATGGGGTTATGAGAGGTGGTTTCTGATAGTGGTGTCTGCTTAGGCAGGTTTTGTAGTTGTTCTTTTAGGTATGTAATGTGGGCATTTGTTGCGTAGAGTTGTTGTTGATTTATCTCAAGATTTTCTCGAACACGCGCAAGGTGCTCAAGCAAATTGGTAAGCGTCGGTACCCATGTTTCTGCACTTCCATTGTCGCGAACAAATTGGAGGATATCCTCTAAATCTTTATCTATTTCCGCTTCGATTTCCCGTTGTTTATTTTCGAGGAACTCCATAAGTTTTCTGAGTTTTGTTTCTTCATTTCCACGCCTCAACATTTGCATATCTTTTGCAAGCTGATTGACGAGGAGTGCTGCATTCCGTTCACCGCCTTCTGCCTCGGTTAATTCAACCGAAATATTGATATAATCAGAATCTGGATCTACTTGTGCTCTCACCACTCGTTTGAGTTTTCCTACCGGAGGTAAAAGCACAGCTGCATCCGAGTGTCCGTTCACCTCAAGGTTTTCGATTGCTGTATTTAGCATGGACTCTGTAGAGAATCGGGTGCTGATTGTTTCCATCTCTCGTCGGTCAGCACCGCCGGAGAGCACATTTTGAAACAAATTTGCTGAAGGAAGGGAATATGTCGCGCTGGGTTGGACGAGTAATATTAAGGTGGAAGCAGCGTAAGTTTTGGGCAAACGAAGCGAGATAATTAGGGCAGTTCCTAACACTAATAGAATGGTTAGGCAGAGCGTAAAGGCATGCTTTTGAATGAGCTGAAAATAATCGCGTAGGTGTTCCTCCTGTTGCGGCATGAATATACAGTATTTCTACCCGCCCTTTGGGTTAGAAATTGCCCTCCTTTTCTGAACCTATAGGTTATTGGCAATGCGAATTTCTTCCTCGTTAAAGGCTTCGTCATGCCATTCGGCTATACGCCATTCATCATTTCTTTTTTCAAAGATAAAGAGATTATCACCTTCGGCGTATGCGCCGGTGTATCCACCCTCAAGTGTCTGACCGTCCGACACAAAGAATTGGATTCTGTAATGATTCCGTACCTCAGCCTCTGTGCCATCGTCATTCATCTGAATTTCCGGCGGAGAAGAGAGCTCTATCTCAATATCTTGAAACCGTGCAAAGACACGAGTCGCGGAGGCGCGTTCCTCTCGGATGTCATCAAACTCAACATCGTCTGTTTTATCGCCATCTGTTCCCATATCAGAGACATAAAGAAAGCCATCTTCCCAGAAGGTCCCGATGTAGGTGTTAACATCTTCTGTTTCGTAACCTTCTCGCCATCGGTCTAAAACATTACTAATTTGAAGGAGTTCTTCAGCCGGAATTTGTCCGACCTTATCAGCGTCTCCACACCCCATAAGATTTGCGAGTAGGAGCAAGATGAGTACGCCGCTGACTTTGGCGAAATTCCTGAACATAGTAAGCGTTCTCCTTTTTTAATTTTTTTTTTAAAAGGTTTTAACAATACCGAAATAAAAATGTGAAGGGGTCGCGCCGATTTCGATCCCTAATTTTTCAATATTTTGTGCATCCTGTTCAATAGATTGAATCAGGGTAGTCGCGTTGTAAAAGTTAGCACTCACGTAAGAGTCGATAAGGCTATACAGCCAAATACCGATGCCGGTATACATAAAAAATGTCCTGAGTTTATACCTCTGGTTTGCATATTCATAGCTTTCTACTATCGTTTTTTCGTTAGAGAAACCATCCCAAACCAGTGTCTCATAGGCATTGTACCGATTCCTAAAGGAATTTTGTGCTAACAAGGCCCCGATGATGGAGCCGCCTACTCCTAAAACAGTCAGGCTCCCTCGGAAGTAACTACGACTGTGAAATTGTCCCCATCCAGGGACAACAGCGGAACGCACTATTGCTCCGATTGGCGAAATAAGTCTTACCTGTTCCGCCGTTTCAGTTTTAGTTGTTTGCTGTTCGGTATTTATGCCGTTTTCAGCCTCCTGCGCAAAACTGGCATGGAGGCTGAACAACAAGAGTGAAATAATTAACAAAAACCGCATGTAGTCTATGTAGGCTTCACACATCCAAACGGCTATGCGAAGCCAATATTGCTCCTATTAACGTCGCCGTTTCGTCCGTTGCGTTGTCCGGCTTCGATCGTCATCGTCATCGTCGCTGCTACTGCTTGAACTGCTACGCGATGAACTCGAACTTGTTGTCGGACGCGTTCGAGTCTTTGTAGAAGACGAGGAACGACTGACGCTTGATCGTGAACGCGACGAACTTGAACTCGAGCTTGAACGGCTCACGCTTGATCTCTCACGCGATGAACTTGTCGTTGATCGGCTTACACTTGATCGCGAGCGAGATGAGCTCGAATTTGAAGTAGTCGTTCTATACTGCGGGCGCGAGTTACTGCTTGTGCTCGACGAGAACGACCGGGTCGATGAGGGAGTAGAACGTCTGTAAAGCGGTGTAGTCCGTTGTGTCTCAGACCTTCTGTAGCGATTCGCGTTCTGCGTTGTAGCAGTAGAGTGACGCCGTTGCTTACTGAGTGTACTCCCTGTATTCCCTGCAGCATAAGTGCTTTTTCGGACGTTATTTTCACGGATTGCCGAGGTGGAAGCACGGGCACGCAGTTTCTGCGTAATAATTGATTGGCGCGCAACCCGTTCCGTTGTCGCCGGGGTCTGTTTCCGGTGGTTTTCAAGTGTAGTGCGGACACTCCTCCGGACTGCTGTCCGACTGTCTCGTTGACTGTTCGCGGATAATCGGCTACGGCTGTATTGCCGACGCGTCGTTTCGTGTTGTGCGCTCCACCGATTTAACTGCGTCCGTCGCTGATAAACCTTCGGTGTACCACGGTAGTAACTATGGTAGGAACCGTAATACGGCGAATAGTAGCGATAGTAAGCACTTGGATAGTAGCCGCGGTAGCGTCCGAGATACCCACCGTAATACGAGCGGATTGAGAGATAGTGGTGGTCGTAAATCGGATAGCTCCATCGGAGATAATAGTCGTAATCCGTCGCGTAATAGACGGGCCCGTCGTAAAAGTAGAGGTAAGTGTAACGATGCCACGGACGCCAACGGTAGGTTGGTGTGTAGCGTTGAATGACTCTAACTTTTGGCTGTCTGCGATACGTGGAGACTTCAAGATATTCTACATCAATCTGCTCGCCGCCTTCGGCGACAATATGAAGCTCCATCCATCCATCTTTGACATGACCCACTGCAGGAATCTTAATGTGTTCGGATCGGTTTTTCGCTCGAAGGACAAAAGTGTCACCGTAACGTGTTTCTTTAGCGTTTTCGTCATAATAACCGCTGCGTGTTGCCTCGCGCTTAGTGTTACGAATCCATGCGCGACCTGCGATCGGTTCGTCGTAGTCTTCAATTTCTAAGCGATGCGGTTCCCCTCGGTATCGCACCAAGACTTCAATATATTGTGTCCCTGCTGGAATTTCGAAGAGATATACCGCGCTGGCGATTGCAAATTCGTAGTTGTCTGTGTTCTGAGCGTCGTTTGCCCAAGCGGTGAGTCGAACGCCATCCTCAAAGCGTGGGCTGGCGGTGATCGTCGCATTCCCGCGCTCTATCCATTCGTCAACATCGCTTGCAACGCGATGCTCACGACTCAACCGATCTCCGTAATAATCGTAATCAGCATTCACCGGGGTCGACAATCCAGCGATTACAAAACAGCTGATGAGGCATACTACGCTTAAAATCGAAATCCGGATCTTCATGGAACTTTCCTCCTAATGTTCGTGTCCTTCATTTGGCGTTGTCAATAGTTTTTTCATAACCTATTGCGCGCGGTGCCGTGTGAGTGTCAAACTCCTTTATCATCTTAAGTACAAAACTATCACGGAAATGATACAATTTTCTACAAAAATTGTCAAGGATAATCAAAGTTAGTTGATTTTTCCGTGATCCGACGTCCTGATCGCGGTTCCCCGTTTGAGATAGACAGACTTTACTATTAATGCCGACGAAAATTAATGGCTCTGGTGCTTCTTAGCTTTTGGGTATTAGTTTAATACCTCTCTTTTTTGCATGCTCACGGGCAAGTGGTGTAATAATCGCCTGTTTTGCATGAACCAGCTGTTGCACGTTCGTGTCCATGTTTAAAATGGTTGTTGCGCTAATTAGAGGTCTGTCCAAACTGGTAGGTGAGTTGTCTGTTCTGTTCTTAATCGACTCGGCAATCTGCATCATAGGTACCCATTGAACGCCAAGTTCGGATAAAACGTTTACATATTCAACCTCAATAGCATTAATTTTTGCGGATGACCCATTTTGATTAAGGGCATCGGGGCTTGCTATGACTGTTTTTCCTTTAGAAAGTGCTTCAAATACAAGATAGGTGCAGGGGGTATCCACTAACCTTAACGCGAGTTTTGCAGCCATCGGATGTGAGAAAACAGGAAGCACGATCTGCTGATACGTATCCACAAAAGTTGCTATATTGGTGAGTGTATCCTCCCGTAGGACGTTCTCTTTGCCAAATATAGCATGAATCGGTTCCGGATTTATGACTTTAGTTGCGAGATCAGACAAAATTATTGTAATTTTCCATCCGTCTTGCGTGCAGGCATGAAGCTGCTGGAGCGGTTCATCCAATTCGAGTTGAGTCGCTCCCAAAATAGCGAGTAGTCGTTTCTCGTCTGCAATTTGCGTGGTGGTAGATGCTTGCTCCTCCAGTACCCTCTCCACGATTTTCCGAATTTGGTCAATCAGTTCTTGGTTCATGTTGCTTCAAGTATACGGAGGACCTAACGCACGATTTCAACAGGTTCGCCACCCTTCAAACCTGCGGCATTGGAATCATCGGTGTCTAAGTGCATCTGAAGCACATAGCCTTCGGAAATTTTGGGTCGGACATTTTCAAACGTCAAAGCTCGCTCACCCGGGAAGTGGACCTTTAGAAGATCTTCTTCGCTAATATTGAGCGCGTCAGCATCACTGGGGGTCATGTGGATGTGCCGTGTAGCACAGATAGCCCCTTCCTCTAAATAGACGCTCCCTGCGGGTCCAATGAGAGTAATAGGTTCTGCCCCAACAAGGTCGCCTGAGTCTCGGATAGGTGGGCTTAAACCGAGACGGATCGCTTCTGTTTGTGCGATTTCTACTTGGGAATAATCCCGCACAGGTCCAAGAATACGAACGGCTTCAATAGCCCGCATCCGCTTTCCGACGATGGTCAGTGTCTCGTTCGCAGCGAATGCTTCAGGTTGATATAGAGGCGCATAGACGGTGAGTTGGTGTCCGGCACCGTAGAGGATCTCAAGATGTTCTTGCGTTACATGGGCATGTCGTGCTGAAACACCAACGGGGATTTGCTGCTGCTGTGTGACGGCATCACATGCGCGATTTCCGGCATCACAACTTCTCAAAGCACAACCACTACACGCTTGGTCCGTCGTCAGCTTGTTCACGACACGGCGGGTAATCAACTCAACAAGGGCACGGTCTGGCATTTATAGTTCGCCTTTTCTGTTAGGATGTTGCAAACGTTCTCAAGCGACGTGTTGTCAATCCATTTACGCATAGTTTACGCTTTCTTTAAGATGGTCTCGACTTCAGCATGTGGACGTGGAATTACGTGAACAGAAACAACTTCGCCGACGCGTGCAGCTGCTTCAGCCCCGGCATCCGTTGCGGCTTTCACTGCCCCGACATCACCACGCACCATGACGGTCACATAACCACCACCGACTTGCTCGTAACCGATAAGTTGGACGTTCGCTGCTTTCACCATCGTATCGGCAGCTTCAATACTCCCAACTAAGCCTCTCGTTTCAACTAAACCCAATGCATCTCCGGTCATATTAACCCTGTTAGCCTCCTGTTAAAAAATCCGAAATGAACATAAGTTTTAACTTGCGAATTGTTGTGCAATAAGAGCGATTCTGCTCACAAACACCGAGAAAAGCCAAGCGAAATGCTAAACATTTCTCCTTTAAAGTATATCACAATTTTGGGGTTTTTTCAAGAAAAAACTCAAAGCGCGTTCATATAATTTATTAGCATTTGTGTGATTAGAGCTTGTATTATCTGTTTGTCGAGTGCCTCGATCAAAAGTCTGTTACCCTGTCTGGTATCTCGGCTTGCTAATGTGTGATCCCCGAACCGCGTGTGGACCTGTGCACGACTGATATATGCACTCGCGAAACGCGGTTCGAGAACGATAGCCTGATCCAGGTCTACCAGGGCAAGTTTTAAATGGTTTTTATTACCTTGAATAGAGAGTTGAAGGTAAACGTTCCCGCGCCCATAATATGCTATCGCTGAGGGATTCCGTTTAATCAGATCATCGTAGTCAGCAAGTGCTTTTTGAACGTCTCCGTGTTTGAAATAGGTTTCTGCTCGTTTCTGTATAACATGGGGGCTCCGCCGCCTCTTAAGTGAGGCAGAGTAATCTTCAATCGCGCGCTGCATATCGCCCAACGATTGATATGCGGCACCGCGGCTTGCGTAGGCGTCGGCTTGATACCTTTTGAGTTTTAACGTTTGGGTGTAATCTGCGATAGCGGTTTCGTACGCTGCAGAACGATAATAGGCAAGTCCGCGTTTCACATAAGCTTCGGCATACTTCGGTTCAATTTCAATCGCGCGCGTAAACGCTTTGATCGCTTGTGGAAGTTTCCATGATCTGAGTGCTGTTGTTCCTTTTTGAACGTATGCCTGTGCTTGTTGATTCTCGCCTTTAATGGCATCCCACGTTACAAAGCGAGAGGCGAGGAGGATCGTGAGAATCAATACAGGGGTCATGATGTAAATGAGTGGTCGCATGATGTGGGTCTGTTAGTCCGATTTTGGTTTTTTTGTCTTGTTATACAGATGATGAATGTTTACCCCTAACTTCAGGGCGTGGACAGAGGTGTATGTTTCTGATAGGTCAATTTCGATATAAGTTGGAATTCCGGGCGAGCCGCTATAGCCCGTCGAAAAGATGAGTTGATTCTCACCGAATGTTGCTATACCATCTCTGACGTTTTGTGAGGGAAAATAGTGAATGGGGGTATGTCCAACGACCAGAAGATTCGCATGGATGGCTTCAAGAAAATTTTTTATATGTGTTAGGGTGTAGCCCCCAGGGTATGCTATAACAGGACGGGGCCAGAGAAGCTCCTCAAGCGTTTTAGGACTCGGATTAACGAGGTCAGTAAGGTTTCTGATGAAACGGGCGGGCCCGGCGTGAATGCCGACAAAACCGTTTTTTGCGATAACAGCTGTTGGCAGATTCAAAAGGAATTCATAGTGAACGTCTGTCATTCTCTCAATGAAATTGAACTGCTTGTAATAGGCACCAAGTGGACTTTCGTATAATAAACGAATAAATTCCGCCTGATTTTGTGCTGTCATCCCCTGTTTCTTCAGCATTGCATAAGCATCTGCGGCGGCAAATTCGTGGTTTCCTCGGAGATAGATAAGTCTTTTGCCCTTATCGCCAAGTTGTTTTTCGAGTTCCATAACTCGGTCAAGAATTAAAGTATCACCATAAGGCGGGTGTCTGGGTTCATCTGGCTTATAGTCAATTGCGTCACCGAGTATCAATCCATAGACATCTTCGCCCGCTTGAATTCGCTCGACAAGTTTTGTGAGTCGCAACCATTGATTAAAGTCGTCCCAATGGGCATGCAGGTCGGAAACGATATAGACGGTGCCGTGGTCGGGTAGAACGACGATATGCCCGTCGCGCGTGAGTTGATCCGGGTACTGTGTGAGTTGTTTTGATTGTGCTGTCGCCGCGACGGCGAAAGAGATAAAACAGAGCGTGAGATAAATGAGAGAGGTATTCATTAAAATTAAGTCCTGAAGAATGTGTCCATAGTATCTTCCTGTTGTGAGAGTTTATTGAGGTGCCGCTGTCTACGATTCCGGCGGACCAGATAACCGAGGAGTGCCAATCCGCCGAGTCCGCCCCACAAAAAGTAGGAATTGGAGAAGAGGGATGCCCATTTGTAACGTTCCGCTAATGATTCACGCCAAAGGACATCAAAGGTCGCAAGATCCCATCCAACTACGGCTTCAAAAGCAGTATTGAAATTGTTCCCCGCATGGAGTTCCGAAATAAGCGAGAACAGCACATCGCTACCTTTGACTTCAACCAACCAACGGAGGGCATCTTGGCTCTCGGCATACGCCAGATCCGCACCAATTTGCGAACTCGGAAAACCTCGCGTTAACGCTTGAAGCGGTAGGATGGATTTAGAGAAAATATGCTTTAGCAATGTTTCGTGACGACTCGGCACCCATTCATCCGCAAAGTAGATCGCTATGCCTTCTATAAACCACAGCGGAATTTCTTTAACGGCTTTGCGTGTACACTGTCCAAAGAGGACATGCGCGATCTCGTGCCGAAGCACTTGGACTAACTGCAGTTTCGCCAGCGCGATGTGTTTCGGATTTTGGATAATGATACGTCGACTCAAAGGGAAAGCACATCCGACTGCCCAATCCTGAATCGGGGCGTGAACAAAATCCTGAAATTCCTTTTGTGTATCGCAGACCCAGATATCAATCATTCCTGCCGGCATACGGTCTGTTAATTGTGGCATTTCGGCGTAAAAATCCTCAGCTATCTGAAGGATTGACGTTGGATCTACTGTACCCTCTTGGTAGTAGACTCGAAAGTGTGGACTCTCCACTGACTCCCACGAAGCGGATGCTGAAAGTATCGGCAGTATCAGTAAGAGGAAAACAAGGCTTTTCATAATCTTCTATGCAAACTGTAGGGCTTACGCAAAATTGGAACACATCCTGAAACCTCGCCAGCAAGTGTAGTGGATTACGTTAAGTCCTATACTTATTCGCTCTCGCGAGCCTTAAAGCGAATTGCTTGACTTATCAGATGGCTTAGTTCATCCACCCGTTCATTGGGAATTTGAGGAGCAATACCTTCAATGCTTTGCTGTACCGCTTCTAAGCTCCCTTCTTGTGCCCAGAAACTCTCACGCAGGATTTCTGCGAATTCTGCTACAGTCGCGGCGAGTTGAAATTCAGGCGATGCTGCTTCAAATGTGGCGTTCAGTTCTGTTGTGAAAATCTCCGCATTAATTTCCGACACACGATGGGTATCTGGGTCTTCATGACGTATAAAGACCTTCGCCAATTGTCCGGTGGCACCTTCATGAAGTTTAATCTCATAGAGGACTGTGACACTGTGCCCTGAACCGATTTTGCCACCATCAGCGTCGTCATCACGGAAATCTTCGTGCTCAAGACGACGGTTTTCATAGCCGATTCATCAGAAATCCCTTTTTTATCAGTAAAGGTATGCGACAACATCGCTGCCATAATTTTAGTAAATTATCGCCGCTGACACCAATAACTCTTGCTGTGGCGTTGATCAGCACGAAAACTTGTGTTTATCTGAATCGTGAGTCGTATTCTATCTAAGGATCTACGACACTGCCCATAAATAGTACAGTTTTTGTCTCATTATCACGAATCGCGAAGAAGAATGGTCGGTTTGTCATGAACGCGGGTGGCGCGCTCGTTGCACGAATTCCAACACTGGTGACTGCTGCGGCTTCGGTGCCTTCTTCATTGACTTCGACGACAGCTTTATGGCGTACTTCTCCGATATACAAGTTTTGACCCAAAACTTCTAAATCTGCCATCCGACTGAAATCAGCAAGCCCAGATGCAAATGCTATCCCCATACCGAGGGATTGCAGCGGATTGTTAAGCGTTTTTTCATATTCTAACTTAAATTTGGGCATGCTAAGAAATACTTCCTGTTCGTGAAGCTGCGATATCCAATTCTCCCAATTCTCAGTGTTTAGACTATTTAAAAAGGTGTTGAGGTCAGATTCACGATAGGGAAGGAAGATGTACATGCTCATTCGTCCATCGCCGTAAGGAAGGCTAATCGCTTGGAATTTTTCCTCATGGTTTTCGTAGTACGGGTAATCACCGGTTCTTGTCATCATCGGTATCTGCTTTTCGGCACCAGTTGCAAGATGGAAGATTCCGTCGCGCGTGTGAGAGGGGTCGAATTCTGTCTGCCATGTTCCTTTGAAATAGATGGCATTAATCAGAAATAACACCATATCCGGATTGATTTCATCAAGGATTTTTGTAATTTTGCCGTTGGTATTGGTGTTTACCCACTGGTTAATTGTTGGTAGCGTGTTTGGGGCCGTGAAATCGAGTGTTGAGACCTCCGCTCCGAAAAATTGGGTGTTTCGCTGCAGGAAATCCTGCTTGAACGGAACATCTTGGCGTGCCCAGAGTGAGTTTGCAATCGTGAGTGTCACTTTTGGATCTGATGTTTGAAGGGCATGGCGCAATCCGGCATAACCGGTGTTTATTGATGCGAAGTCTAACCCTTTTAGTTGCAGTGTATTCGTCATCGCCTGTTGGGTTTCACCGGATGCTCCATTTAAAGTCATTGCTAGAGCAATAGAGATACTGAGCGGAGAAATAAAAATATTTTTATCTTCCTCGGTTTTGCGGATGTCATTGAACAGATCAAAACCGAATTGCGTATTTGCCGTGGCCACGTTTGTATCAATAGAGATAGTTTCAGGTTCGACTTGTACCTGATCACGAAAGATAGCACCCAGATCATTACATCCGGCAAATATTAACGAAACCAGATAGGTCAAGCATAGAAAAGATTTTCCACTTGTCTGTTTCTTGTTCATTTATTTATTTTCTCCGTTTTACCTTTCGTAAAGGTGCGCGACAGCATCGCCATAACCGTTATAGATTAAGGTGGGGAGTCTTTTGCCAGTGCCAATCATCCGCTCGCTGGCTTGGGACCAACGTGGATGTGGGACGTTAGGGTTGACGTTTGCTTCAAAGCCGTACTCCCTTGGTGCAAGCGTGTTCCAGAAGGTGCGCGGCTGTTGATCCGTCAATTCGATACTAACGATGGATTTGATACTTTTGAACCCGTACTTCCAAGGCACGATGAGCCGGATGGGTGCGCCATGCTGTGGCGGTAAAATATGTCCATAGATGCCGACGGTGAGTAGCGTCAAGTCATTCATCGCCTCGGCAAGTGTTAGCCCTTCAAAATAGGGCCACGGCAGATAAGGATCTCGTTGTTGTGGTGCCATGTCAGCATCCAAAAATGTAAGCATTCGCACATATTGCGCTTCAGCTTTAGGCTGTACTTTTTCAAGTAACGCTTTCATCGGGAAACCGATCCACGGTACTACCATTGCCCACGCTTCGACACAACGGAACCGATAAATCCGTTCTTCAAGTGGCATCTGTTTTATCAGTTCGTCTACATCTATCGTCATCGGCTTTTCGACGAGCCCAGATATTTCGATTTCCCAAGGGCGCGTCTTGAATTTTTCCACTTTTTTCCAAACAGTGCTCTTTGAAGTGGTGAATTCATAGTAATTGTTGTAGGTAGCAGCGATAACTTCGTCAGTCATCTGTCTTTCCACAGTGAAATTTGCGTTGTTTTCTGCGGCAAGTGTTTGCGCGCGAAAAGGTTCTAATTGTTTTTCAACCCCTCTGCCTTGGGCACAAGCATTTGAAGTGGAAAATAACAGTGTACCTGCGCTTGCCAATCCCAAATCTTTGATGAATTTCCGGCGATTGATGTAGTCTGACTCAGATGTTACCTGATTTTCGGGGATTTCCCATCCTTTTGGAACCTTAATGTACGCCATGATATTGCCTCCGTTGTTGTTATCGTGGAAAATGGAGCGCGACACTTCAGAATGTTAGTTTTAGCGTGCGGTTTGTCAATAGTATATATCATTCCTTATTAAAAGACAACCTAAGTTCTAAATTTACCGGCACGCCCAACGAACCTGTACCAATGTTTGTGGTGCCTAAATTCTCTATATATTTGTTGTAATATATTTCGTTTTTCATTAAAAATAGAAGTTTAGATCAGTAAATTATCAATCGGCGGCATCAGCCGTTGGGTCGCCTCTGTCGTTGCTATGAGTGCTTCTGGGAGCAGCCCTTTCGCTTTCAACCGTTTAATTTGGTGTATAATTCTGATAAAATTGTTTTTTCTTGCAACTTTTTGAGATTTTGGTGTATAATACTTTAAAGTTTGATTCAATTTCCACTTTCTGACGAAACGACGGAGTTTATTGAACAATGTTGCGAAAACATCGGCAGGTTCTTATCTTACTCGTGGGGTTATTGTACATCTATTCGGTGTGCCCACTCCTCTGTGCGACTTTTGAACAAAAGTTCTGCCATGATGTGTCTCAGGAAATGCTGAGTGGAGATACTGGCACCCGCGGAACTTGCTGCCAAAACACTAAAACAGACACAGCGGGTGAAGCCGGAAATCCATTGGAAAGTGGTAAGCTGTGCTGTGCAACTGATTTGGAACTTGTGCTTCCAGACATCAGAGACAACATCCCCGAATTCCGTGAATTGATCGGACAGTCTCTGATCTCGATTCTTCCGATCTCGGCGACTTTACCTGTTGCCCTCGAAGAGTCTTTTAAGACTTCTTCCGTCCCTTTAGTTTCTACACTTTTCCCCGGTCACCCTCTAACCCGTAGAGGACCTCCTTTTGTCTCGTGCTACTCGTGCTAAGTGAGTTCCACAAAGAACTTTTCAAGTACTTCCCTATCTTTTACTACTAAACTTTTATATATTGTTTTCCTGAGTTTTCTTTTCTCATAGAAGTTTGCACTGGAGAACTGCCAATAATTCTGTAGCGTAGGGTCTTTTTTCTGGCTCGCTATGCTACAATACTTTAGGATAAATTACAGATCATGAAAATGCGTTTGTTTTTACACGTGATATTGCTCAATTGGGTGTTTGTTTCTTTTGGGTTTGCCCAAGAAAGTTGTCCCGCTTGAAGCAACCCCGTCTTACCGCCCAGCGGTATGATGAGTGAAGTCAGTTTGGCTTCAAAAGAGATAGATCAATTTCAAGTGAATGTTAATATGTTAATGTCCCCTGATGCAAAAGGGGGTCATCTTGAATCAAGAGGACTTTCACCAACAGGAGAAGTGGTGGATGCTCCTTTACATCGGCACCACGTAGCGTTGAGTACTTACCGAATTGATGTTGGGTTACATTACTCACTTAGCGACCAGTGGGTGTTGCATGCGAATGTTCCGTATGCAGTCAAAAACCAGGAAGCAAGTGTTGAGTGGATTAAGCCGGTCAGTGCTGAAGAGAGGGATGCGATTTTACGGAGTAGGGATATCCATCATCGAAATGAAACCTATACCGGACTCGCGGATTCAGATTTGTTCTTAGGCTATGAAATTCGCGGACTTTTTAAAACGGGTGACGTATTGTTTGCCCGGTTAGGCACGACGATCCCAACCGGCAGAACTGAGGATAACCCCTGGAAACTTGGAGATAGAGGCATTGAACACCTCCATATCCAGTTCGGGACGGGTACCTTTAACCCGCTTGCCAATTTGCGTTACAGTTTACCTCTCTACCGGGGTTTGATGATCACTGCTTCTGCACGTGGAGTGTTGCCTTTCTACGAAAATAGCAAGACTTATCAAGGTCCAGTGGAGTTGAGCTATACGGCTGGCTTTACGTATCGTCTCTTTGATTGGTTCTCATTTAACGGAAACTATCTCGGATTTTATCAATCCGCTGCCTCATGGGCTGGGGAACGCGATATTAATACTGGGCTACGTTATACCATGGCAGCATTGGGTCTGTCCATGGTAACGCTGAACGATATTTCCGTATCTGCTAACGTCATGTTCCCGTTGACGCAAAAGACACTTTATAATGAAGGCGATGCAATTGAATTCGGCACTTTAGTTTCCCTGAACACATCTTATGCGTTTTAATTTCATGGAGGAATAACAATGCAATCCCGGAATTTCCCTTTTTTTTCGATTTTTCGTATTATAGCGAAATTTGAATTGCTATATTGCATAGGGGTGATAGCTGTTGGTGTGCTGTTTCTTGTTGAAGTAAGTTTCGCTAAAGAGCATGTCGGACATAATGCCCATAAGATGCACAACACTTCATCTCTCAGTGTTATGCTTCACACCGAACCGCAAACTATTCAGGCAGGAACACCAACGACACTCACGTTTCATCTTACCGATGCAAAAGGTGAACCGGTTACCGATCTCATGGTGCATCATGCTCGCGTCCTGCATGTACTCGTGGTCAGTGAGAATTTACAGATCATCGGGCATATTCATCCCGAGGATTTTGAATCCCGTGACATTATGATGGAATTGGAAGGCATGTATACCGTCCACTTTACATTTCCAGCGGCAGGAAAATACATCCTCGCTGTTGATGTAATGACCGCGGATGCCGAATTCGCGAAATATCTATATGTGGATGTCGCGGGTGAGGAAAAATTGACGGATACGGTGCAGGATTTCCGCCGTGAAAAAGTTGTTTTCGGTTATACTGATGAAGGCGGTGATAGGTATACAAAGGCGGTTTCTTTAACCGATGGAGAAGGTGCTTCTACATATCAGGCGAAAATGGAGGCACCAGATCGGATTAAAGCAGGTGAAATGGTTCACATTACCTATCACTTTTCGCAGGACGGAAAACCGCTTACAGATCTCGTTCCATTCTTGGATGCACCGATGCACTTCGCTATTGTCAGCACACGCCTGGATGGTGTTGTACATACGCACGGGACAGTTCTCGGAACTGAAGATGCCAGCAAGATAATGAAAGAGGATCCACACGCCGGACATAAAATGGAAAAAACATCCGCAACTGGGCATCAGCATCAGGGCATCACGCCGGAGAAATTTGGTCCCACTGTGATGCTCATGACAACATTTCCCGAAGCTGGCGTTTATCAGATCTTTGGACAACTTAAACATGGCGACCAAATCCTATGGCCCAGTTTCATGGTCGAAGTTACGGAATAGAGTGAACTTGCTGTTGCGACACGCGTGGCGTAACAGCGTCATAATAAGGAGATTACAGATGTTTATCCAAATCTACCGCCGGCCTCGGGCGGGTGTTCTATTGGTCCTCATTTTTTTCATGGTAAGCACACCACTACTTGGTATCGCGCATGAAACGGAATGGCCCGGTCAGAAATTAGCAGCTATTTTTCCAAAGGCGAAAAAATTCGTTCAGCGGAGTGCCGTACTCACCCCTGAAAAGATCACCACAATTGAGAAAGAACTTGGAACGAAACTTCGAGCAGAAGACCTGAAACCCATTTTTTATATCCCGCTTAATGATAAAAAGAAGCCAATGGGCTTGGTTTTGTTCTCTGACATCAAGGGGCCGCGTGGTGTTATTGAAGGGGCTGTCGGACTGGATATGAAAGGGAAAGTCGTAAAAGTCGCAATCTATGAACACAAGGAAACAGATGCAATTGCAGGTGGAAAGTTCCTCAAGCAATTCATCGGTATGGGCATAGATGATACCTTCAAGGTTGGAGAAGGTATTGAAACTATTGACGGACACGAGACCGCTTCAAATGCCGTTGCCTTGATTCCGAAAAAGACATTGGTCATGAGTTATGCACTCTTCCTCAAACGGAAACCGAAACCCGATACCGAAAAAACGCCTGAGCCGGTTCCTTCAAAAGAAGAGATACCTGAAGAAGAAGAGATGCCTGAAGTCGAGGACTTGAAAGCCCTCATGATGTTGATGATAGATGACTATTTTGTGATCGTTGACTACTTTGACGACAAGGTGGGCAAAACGGAAGCCACCGCAGCGGCGAAACGACTCGCTAAATATGCAAAGAGCATCTCAAATTTTGAACCGCCGAAGAATGCCGATCAGACAGAGGAATATGTCTATCTGCAGGATAAATTTAGTGAAACTCTTCTTAAATTTGCGGAGACACTTGAGGCGGCAGGAGTTTCAGAAGAGACACGCAAGCAGTGGGACGCTATTGTTGAATTGGTCAATCAGGCGCACCTCCGATTCAGCGAGGAAGAGATTGACTTGGACACATATTAATCTTAATCGTAGACATTCGCTTACTGCCTATTTTACGAGGAATCAATCATGCGTAAAACTTTGCTGTTTTGCTTAACAGCACTTTTCTGCGGGCTGATTGCAGAGCACTCCGCGTTTGCGCTGCCCGCATTCTACAAGATGTTCCGCGCTGAATACAGGTGGGCAGGTGGTTGCAACGTTTGCCATTCGTCAAAAAAGGGTGGCGATTCGCCGAATCCTTACGGCAGAGCGTTCTTACACAATGGTATGAATCCATCGACCTTTCTGAGAATCGCAGAGGAGGATTCTGATAAAGATGGATTTAGTAATCTTGTTGAGATTATTGCCCGCTCTTATCCGGGTGACGCGGCGAGTACGCCTGAAAACGTTGAACCTATAAAAAATGCCTCTGAAACAGATGATGCCCGTGTGGAGGATGATGAAAGTATCTTTAGTTTCAGTGATGCAGATGAAACACAAAAGGCGGATACTTCTGGTTTTCTTAGCGATGCTTTCGGAAATCTTGTCTTTGGTGGTGCATTGGATATCCGCCGTATCACTCGCGGACAGGATTTAGTGCCTGATGGTAGCAACTGGAGTACTGGGACAACACTCATCCATGTCGCTGAATTCGTCGTAACAACAAATGTAGGCGATCATGTGAGTGTTTTGGGAGAACAACTCCTAACGACGTCGCCACTCGGCACGCAAGTGGCGGATGATCACGGGTTCATTTACGCGATTCTCACAGGGCTGCCGATATTACCGAAGGGCGCGTCGCTCAAGATCGGACGATTCCGGCACGCTTTCGGCATTGATACTAAGTCGGATGCTGCCGCGAACCCTTTGTACAACTTGGTCAGAAAGAATATTGGTTTCATCTCTGACCGTGGGTTGCAGGTGAATGGGTATATCGGACCGGTTGCCTATGTAGCATCGCTTGCAGATGGACCGGATTCACTGCGTACCGTCACGGACGGAACTGTGGAGTCTGGTATCCGAATCGGTCCGCACGGGAGCGGTGGCGGTATTTTGAAACCAATCCGAAATAACAGTCCACCTGTATTTCTGCATGTTAACGGCACGCCTTCACTCTTAGGCAAAAGGATATGGTTTGGTGGATCTTACTTTGATGGCAACAGTTATCCTTTCAATCCCAACAACGGGGATGTCAATCCATCTACACTGTTTTACAAACGGCGATTCGGGCTCGCGACAAAGTTCAAAATTTGGCGACTTGATCTTGCTGCTGAGTGGGTGCGCGGGACGGACACCTACCTCTTGAAATACGCGCAAACGCCAATAAAAGGGGATCGGACAGCAACAGTGGAGGGGTACTATCTGCATGCGGAAATTCCCTTGACAGAAACTATAGATGTTCGGTTAAAATATGATGTATGGAATCCGAACACGGGGAAGTATAGCACGTTTAATTTTATTAGATCACGTGATGCAGAACTGTGGACAACATTCGGTGGTGCATTGACGTGGCATTTTACTGAAGGCGCGCTGGCACGGTTGGTTTATCAGGTGAATAACATTGAAAAGTCAACACGAAATGCGACAATTGTTCCGCAGCTTTTGGTTGAATTTTGATTGGAGATGGTATGACTTTTGTTAGGCAAGTTTTGGTTTGCAAGCTGCCCCCAAAAACCTGGATATGTTGCTTGTGCGTTGTGGGTGTGTTGGTAGGTACGCTGCAGGCAACGGCACAGGTTCGTCCGCCTCGACGAAAACATAGAATACTGGTAGACCGGAGTGCCAAGAAACCGGATACTGTCAAGGCGGATATAGGTGAAAGCCTTAAAGACATTGTGAAACGCGCGACGCAACACACCCAGCCCTCGAAAGTAGATGTCGTGTTCTTCGTTGACGGTAACAAACGGATGTTAGCATCGCTTGCTGTTCTTGAAAAGAAACTTATTGATATGCTTGCCGTTATTGAGGCGAAAACGATGGACTATAGGTTCGCCCTCATAAGTTTTCAATCGGTACAAGGGGAACCGCTTTACACATTTCATCCCTGGACCTTTGATTACCTCGGTATTGAAAACGCCTTACAAGATATACGGGCGAAATTCGACAATAAAATTCAGCCTGGATATGGACTCGATGCAATCGTGAAAGGTTTGAATGAGTTGGATTTCCGAGAAGGGGTTACAACACAATTTGTAGTACTTAGTAATTCGCGGATGCGCACCTTATGGACAGAAGCAGATGCTAAGCGGAGAATTAGTGAACAGATTGTCAATCGATGTCGGCAAAACAGTGTACAGCTTAGTTTTATCGGTCTGAGCGAAAAGGTACAAGCGGAACTTACCGATCGGACAGGTGGCAAATGGTACCCGATTGATTCATATCAACGGCGGATGGATGGACAACGGATCCAGAGTGGTGAAACAGTCGCCGATAAAGCGCTGCTTCGAGTGGACGGGGTGTTTAAACGCATTGCTGAAAGTTTAGTGCAGAGTGAACCCGGTAAAGTGGACATTGTGTTCGTTTTCGATTACAGTCTAAGCATGGAACCTAAAACGGAGGCGGCGTGCAATGGCTTGGATCTGATGGTCTCTGTGTTTAAGTCGGCGGGGTTAGATTATCGGTTTGGGATTATTCGGTTTTGGGCAGCAGTCGGTGGTGGTGAAAGCACTATCGTCGTAACCAAGCCGCCGTTGGAGTCCGAACAGGTGAAGGTGATGTTTCGGCTCCCAAAATCTGGTGATGAGCATCTGTTGGATGCCATTATTGAAGGCGTACCGAAACTTCGGACTGAACAGGAGCGTGACCTTGTGCTTATCATTGTCACGGACGAAGCAACGAGTAAGCGTGCCGAAAAAGGGTATACAGCGGGGAAAGCAGTTTCAGTGTGCCGTGGGGCGCGAGCAAGAGTTTACGTCATCGGCGGTGTCACCTCAATGAGAACGGGTTCCATTGGAGATGATTTCCAGCGGCAAGTCGCCCAACTTACTAAAGGTGAGCACTACATTATGCCGGGTGCCAGTGCACCCGTGACCACGACAGGTGGCCCTGACCAGCGACGATAAGGATGCCGCCTTCACTTCTTGGTTATTTTGCCGATTGTTCTACAGCAAGTTCATCTGCTGTTTTGGCATGTATCGCGATGAGCACGAAACAGGTGGACTGCAAATTCGCGGTCGGTTTCGTCAGTTCAATCGGGGTATTGCTGATAAAGCTGCCATCTTCTTGCCGTGTTTTTGCCAAATAGTTGATCGCAACACGGCGCGTGTTGAGCGGATCGTTTCCAGCCGCAAGTGCCATAATCGCAATCGCAGTGATTTCTGGATCGCTGGGGCTATTTCTATATCTTCCGAACCCGCCATCCCTGTTCTGGAGCTGCTTTAACCATGCGATTAGTAGGTCAATATCGTAAACAGGTTCTAAACCTTGTATCACCCAAGATGTCAAAAAAATGTCGGATTGCCTGCCGCGTTGCAATGCCCAACCTCCATCATGATTAATGGCTCCCTCCAACCAAACCGCGCCTTTAGAGACGGGTTCAAAGCTCTGTTCAAAACCAAGTCTCCTGAATCCTGCTAAAACAGCGGCGGTGTAGAGAACATTGTCTGGGCTTCGCTCCTTTTTACCCCAACCACCGCTCCGATTTTGGACTTTTTTCAACCACTGTAGTCCTATGTAACGGGCTTCGGGATCGGTTTCTGCTGTCGTTAGAGCGATGAGTGCAAAGATAGTGTGTGCGGTGTTATTGTTCCAACTTCCATTATCCATCTGTGTATTTCGCAGATACGCAACACCTGTCCGAATGACTTCTGAACCGGTGCCCCACCCGGCATCAATCAGTGCCCAAACCGCGAACGCGGTACTTTCCACATTGCTATCTCCGCCAGGGACCAGGGGCCAACCCCAATCTCGGTTTTGGTGCTGCACAATATAGGTTTTCGCGCCCTCTATGGTTTTGAAGAGCGGAGGCCCCTCTGGTATTTTATTTGAAGTGGCGACTTCGGTATCCGCAGCAGCACTTCCGCTAATCCCGATAACGAAGTTCAACAGGATATAACAACAGGTTACCACGAAAACGCTTTTGTGGTTTTTCATTTAACGTACCTCCATTTGTGTTATTGTTAGCTTTAAAACACCTGAGGATTTGTGGAGTTACGCGCGTTTTTTCAAACGAATCTTTCTTCTTAAAAGAGTATTGATTACCACATTACGACTGTGGTTCAATTACGACCTTGTAAACGCCTTCTTGTCCAAGCATATCAATGCCTTTTTCCAATTGCTGCAGCGGTAGATGATGCGTTATCAATTCATGCAACGGCGCGCGTGTTATTTGAAGAAAATCCAACGCTGTCTGAAATTGTATTTGCGGGTATGCCCATACGCCACAGACATCCAAATCTTTATTACAAATTTGGTGAGGTCGTACCCGTATATCCCCGGAATCTGTGTAGTGTCCGACTTCAATAACTTTCCCACCGCGCCGCACCACGTCTAACGCTTCGGCGAAAACTATCGGTAACCCCGCACACTCAATCGCGATATCCACGCCAACACCGTTTGTGAGTTCCTGAATTTGTTCAACCCGTTCTTCAGGCGTTGTGTCTCCGACATTGATAACTACGTCCGCGCCCATCTGTTTCGCCATATCCAACCGACTATCGACGAGGTCGGTGGCGATGATCGTACCGGCACCACTATCGCGTAACACAGCGACAACGAGCAGACCAATAGGACCACAGCCAAGTACTGCCACACTGCTCCCGATGCTGTATCCATCTCCGACTTGTGGTAACCCTGGGGCACATGCGCGTTCAACGGCGCGCGTCGCAACTGCCACCGGTTCTGTCAACACACCTATTTCTTCTGGGATACCTTCCGGCATTTTGTAAACCCAAGAGTTCCCATGGATATAGGTATACTCAGCGAATTCTCCGTTCAGATATGGCGGCGTTTCACTATTGCTAAAACCGTAGATGGTTCTGCCGGAACACAAAGTCGGACGACCCGGCACGTGCAAGCAATAGTAGCATCTCCCACAATTTTTTGAACCCGGTACCACCGTCACACGGTCGCCAGCCTTGATGGGACCGCCCATCACATTCATTGCTTGATTCGCGTTTTTGCCGATCTCAGCAACTGTCCCGACGACTTCATGTCCTGGAATGACCGGAAATTTCAGGGCAGTGTGTCCGAGGTACATGTGTTTATCGCTTCCACAGATACCGACGCGGTCCACTTGTAGCAGGAGTGCATCATCTGCGGGTGTCGGTTTCTCAAATTCGCGGATCTCTATCTGCCCGGGTTGGAGCATCACCGCCGCTTGGACTTGCATAGTTAGAATCCTTGTTTTCTTTTATTTTGACCAGAGCGGAATTAATACTTTTGTTAGTTGCGCTAAACTCTCCAAATTGTGTGCTGGAAGGAAATAGTCCACATACGGCAACGCCGTGCGGATACCTCGACAGATTGGCTGATAGCCGTCGCTGCCGAGCAACGGATTAAGCCAAATTAACCGGTACGCATGCCGATGCAACATCTCCATAGAACGCTGCAGCACATCTACATCGCCTCGGTCCCAACCGTCGCTGATGAGAATGACTACAGTGCGATACGCCGAAAAGGATGGCGCAAACTGCCGATAGAATTCCAGCAGGCTTTCACCAATCTTCGTCCCACCTGACCAATCTGGTACGACATTTGCCACTTCATTCAAGCCTTCTGTCAACCCTTTCCGTTGAAGGAGTCCGGTGATGTCTGTCAGGTGCGTGCTGAAGACTGCTACCTCTACTTCTCTCAACTCCTGTTGCATGCCGTAGATAAATTGGATGAGGAACTTGGCATAACAGTCCATAGACCCGCTCACGTCACAGAGAAGCAAAATCTTGGTCTTTTTAATCTTCTGCTGTTTCCGAATTAATTCGAGAGGTTCGCCGCCATGAACCAGACTCTTTCGCCAACTCCTGCGAAAATCAATAATTTTGCCCTTTTTGCCGACAACCTTCCGACGACTCAGTTTTGTTGCCAACACCGCCGCCAATTTCGCAACGATCTCCCGTGCTTTCTCCATATCCTCGCGTGTGAATTCACTGAAGTCCTTTCGGGTTAGGACTTCCTCTACACTATAAGCGAGCGGATCGTCTTCTTCTCCTTCTTCCTCATCGTCTTCGGTCTCGGCATCCAGCCACTGTTCTACCATGTCCTGTTCGTCAGTAGCGTCCGAAAGGTCTTGAAGACTGGACGGTTCGGGTGCCTCTCCACCGGTATCAACGGCTTGAAAATCTGGACGCGGATATCGCCAAAACAGGTTAAAAGCGAGGTCAAACGTCTTCAGATCTGCTTCCTTCGTGATGAGGTTCGTCCGTGCTGTATGATAAAACGCCTCACGCTCACCGATGTCGATCAGTTCAACGCTTTTGCACCAACTCAATTGGTTGGTTGTTGTCACGTTAATGTCCATCTGTCGGAGCAAACGGCAGAAGTCTGTGATTTGTTGGAGAAGTGTCTGATCAGTCATTTTCTTGTTTCTTCAGCCACGTTATGAACGCGTCCAATTCTTTGGAGACGCTCGGGAATACTTTGTTCACTCGCTCGGCATTTTTGAGCATTTGCTCATAGTCTAATTTAGCACCGTAGATGTAGACGAAAACGTGACGGAATCCCAGAAGATCCTGTAGTTCCGTAAAAGTTTTTTCGGACAGGACAGGTACCCGTGTCGTTCTTGGTTCCGCCATTTGCTGTAGGAGAGCTTTATGCCACTCTTCCCCTACAGGCAATGTGTTGTCAATCTCGCGTGCAATGTGCTCGAAAATATTTTCCAATTGCTTATAGAAATCGTAGAGGTACCTGGCAATCTCAAGTTCTATACTCCGTCTGTACCGCGCGGGGGCATCTTCAATATTTTCTAAAGCTTCCCCGATGAGTCGAACTGCATCCGCTACGTTTGTGTATCCATCGGAAATGCGCTGTATTAATTGCTCCTGATTCACTACGTTAGTTTCCTCTCTGTTTATCAGGGTTGCTTGGCAGTTAGGTCCAGTGGTCGTGGCGAAGCATATCTCATTTTTTTCAATAAACACAGCTTGATTCTGAATACGTTCTCGAAACTGGCCTTTACAATTGTCGAAATTGACTAAATCGATTCTGAATTCTTGGCTAAACCCGATAGTTTGTGCAACAGCACGAAAATATAGATCAGATGGCATCCCCCAAACTGCAATATCAATATCTGACCCTTTTGAAAACCATTTCTGTCCCGCGAGTGATCCAAAGACAGCGATTTGTGTTGCTCCGAAGTCCTCATAAAGCATAGCGGCAACCCGATGTGCAGTATGCCATGCGCGTTGTAACAACGCCTCATCCACCTTCCGGTTTTGAAAGTGTTGATCGAGTCGCTGACGGTATTCCGCTAACTCTTCTGGTGATAGGTTTTTCGCTGTGCGATGGGTGTCTATAGGTTGGGACATATTGCTATCTCATGAATTATGCATCCGGATTCTTTAACCATACTATGAACACGTCGAGTTCTGTAGATAGACCGTCAAATATATCGCAGACCTCTTGTGCGTTTTCAACGATTTTTTCGAGTTCCAATTCAAATACGTATATGTTTCTAAAACGGTGGCGGAACTTTAAAATACGAGTTAAAGCGGCAGCTGTTTTTTCGGAAATCACAGACGGACGCAAGGGGCGCGACATTGACATTTGTTCTAATAAATCTGTATACCAATTTTTTCCGTGAGGTTCGTCCATGTCAATTTCTTTGGCAATCCGTTTGAAAATGTTCTCCAATCCCATATAGAAAACAGGGAGGCGCATGGCAATCAGGTCTTTAAGATCTTCCCGATCTTCAGCAGATGCCGCTTCTATTTTTTCGAGGCGCGTCTTGATTTCTTCAACAGTTCTCGCTATTTTTTTTCGTTCATCAGCGATTCGATTGATGAGTTCTTGATTGTTCATTTTGCCATCAATTTTTTCCCTTTCTGCGCGGATTTTTTGACATTCAGAGATTAATCTACTGCAGTCTGTTTCTCCCTGTTGAACTTGGATCGCTTGGCTTTGAATCCGCTCGCGAAATTGTCCTTTCGCGCTGTGAAAGTTGATGAGATCAATTTTGAACTCTGGACTGAAATTCCTGGTTTCCCACAACGCGTCGAGATATGTATCATCAGGAAGTCCCCAGACAGCAATATCAATATCTGATCCTTTTGAGAACCATTCTTGTCCGGCAAGCGAACCGAACACAGCGACTTGTGTTGCACCAAAATCTTCATAAAGCATTGCCGCAATCCGATGTGCAGTCTGCCATGCGCGTTGTAGTAACGCCTCATCTACTTTCCGATTTTGGAAGTGCTGATCGAGTCGTTGACGGTATTCTGCTAACTCTTCTGGCGATAGGTCGTTCGCTGTACGATGGGTGTCTGTGGGTTGATGCATATCGCTATCTCCTTAGAGAGTAGGATAGCATAAAACGGTTTGACGTGCAAGAAAAAAGAGACAGGATGATTACATGAAAGGTTTGTCTATTTGATTATCGGTTTGCCTTTTCCAATTTCACAATTAATGCTTTTTCAACACGGCCATCCAAATAAATCTTACCGGGTTTACGGAATTTGAAGACTTCTTTCCAAAAAAACAGTCCTTAATTCTTTAGGAATAACTTGAAGAATTGGTTTGAGATCAACACCGTCCCTACTTTCAATTTCGGTTTTAAAATCTACGCTGTGATCAAATTTATCTTTCAACTCAAAGCAGAATTTACCAAGTAATTCCTTAACGTCTGGATATCGAGCACGCTCAATGATTAACATGACTGCACCGGACTTCATTTTCCTCACTATCTGTTTTAAGTTTTCAAGCAGTTGTTCATTCTGTGCATTATGCTTTTCATTTAGACAATGTTGAATGACGAGTAAGTCGGATTTGCTAACCCATTTTTCCGAATCATTTGGCAAGAAATCTCTGGGGTTTCCTACGAGATTTGACCTGAATTCGTGAATTTCTGTGCTCCGTAATAGGTGCTCAAAGACAATTTTTCTCGCATTTTTCCAAGGTGCTATATCCAACATAGCTGCGGAAATATCAACACTTGATTGAGGGCCACCTAAGTAATGCATAAGTCCGTAAAGTTCTGGTCCAGGTCCGCATCCAAAGAAAGAGGCAGTTAATGTGCCATCTTCTGGTAGTTGATATGGGAAATTCTTCTGTAGGATCAGGTGATTAAGCAAGTAAGGAACAGGTTGAGAGTATGGCAAAAAGTAGCGTAGCAAATATGCCTCTTGATAATACGGTTTAGAATAGTCTGGTGAAACATTATGTTGCTGGTATTCTCTGCTTAATTCCTCAGAAGCTTTTAGTAGGTTATTAAGAAGCGTCTGTTTTTGCTCGTCTGTCTTGATACGCCCTGCAGCGTAAATTGCATCAAGAAGTATGCGATACGCTGAAGAACCAGAAAGTTTTAATTCCTTTTCAAGTTTGATTTTGTTTTCGCGTTTCTGCCTCAGTTCGACGGAAAGACGCTTTTGATTACTTTCTAAGTTCGCGTTTCGTTGATTTGCTTGTGTCAATTCACCGGTAAGCCGTTCATTATGTTGGCGGGACTGATCCAATGAAAAATTAGAGGTGGCTAATTTCTTTTCCAGATTCGTAATGCGCTGGCGTTCTTGCTTCAATTCACTAGCAAGGGGCGTGTTTTTGCTGGAGAAATCCTCAGTTTTCTGATTAACTTGTGTCAAACTGCTTTCAAGGTTTGCGTTACGCTGGCGTTCTTGCTCCAATTTGTTTTTAAGATTCATGTTGTGGTGATGTTTCTGTTCTAATTGATTGGAAAGACGATTATTTTTTTTCTGAGCCTGTGCCAAGTCCGTTTCAAGTTGTGCCTTGTGTTGATGAACTTTCGCCAATTTGATTATTAAAATAGGGATAATAAAAAAGACAGAAATAACAGAAATGGCAATTAAGGTTGGATTTAACATGTTTTGGATTCCACAGATAGTGACGCAAGAAAACTACAATATGATTCTGAAAGTTAAATTTATTCTCGGACCTATTTTCCGAGTCCGTTTTGGTATCTGGTGTAACCAATGATGTTGGGTACTCCCAGCCATTTCGAGATAACTGCCATCTGGCAAGTCTCTGCTGACTGTTAGTGACTTATCCGTTTTATGTTTTAGTTGAAAGGTCCTGACATCACCAAGACTGACTGAACCAATGATTGGGTTTTTGCCTAATTCTGGTTCGTCATCGCTATGCCAAGAGACACTATCGCGTTCGTTTCGGTAGTAGTTGAGTAGGACGCTGTTGAATGTTACAGTTGAAACCTCCTCAATTCTGTTTTTGATTTCTGATAATGTTGGTGTCCACGGTTCAGGTTCAACCGTTATTCCTGAATACATATAGGTTTTTCCTGCATCGCCAAACCATGCGGTTAAGCGAGGGAACGGTATTTTTCTGCCATATAATTTGATCTCTTCTTGTTGCCACTTAACTTTTTCTGTTAGTTGATTGAAAAAGGTTCTCCTCTCTTCTGGCGAGAAGAGGTGCGGATAGAGACGTAAAACTCCATCTTGGATTGGAATTTCTTCTATTTCCTTTGGATTTTCTTCAAATAGTGAGTTGATCATTATTTCACCTTTCAAGACTTCTGGATGCTTGCCCTATAAGTCCATCTAAGCGATTAGACACACTTTAAATTAAGTTTAACACATCATATACCGATTTTGCAAATCAAAGTGGTCCCTGGTCCCTTGTTTTATAGTCAACCAAACACGTGTCACGCCTCGTTTCTACAATATCTTGAGAGTATTGAAACTGTTTGACTTTCGAGAGGATTCGTGATATACTTTACTTTGCATATAGGGTTTTCGTTCGTTAGCATACATGTACCGCAATTCCGAACCTGGGATTTTCACTTATAGGAACAGACGTGAGAAGGAGCAGAGTTCTTCTATCAATCCAGCAAAAAGTCGTTAGGAATTTCTATCAGATAACTGAACATGCCTTAGACGAGATGCGAAAGGACATGCTATCGACGGTTGATGTGAAACACGCAATTCGGAGAGGTCGGGTGGTTCAGAGATTCACACGCGACCGGAGAGGTATCCGATATAGACTCCAAGGACCTGCACGCGATGGAAAAGAGATTAACGTGATTTGTCGGATTTTAGATTCGGGTGAATTGCGGATCATAACGGTCTACGCAACAGAAGGGACACAATAATGAAGGCTTCTAAATGTGAATATTGCAATGGTGAGATTCGCCAGAAGAAAGTTACTGTTGATCACTGGTATGAGGGAAAGTTGGTAATCATTAAAGATGTACCAGTCGGTGTCTGCCAAGAATGCGGTCAGCGATATTATGCAGCTGCAACCTTAGATCGACTTGATACTATGGCGCAGAATAGCGATACCGCGCCGGAAAGAATATCTGTCCCAGTCATGGTGATGAACCCGTGAACCTGCTGAACCTATGCTTGTGAAGCAGACAACAACACCTTTTCAACAGTGACAGGCAGTTGGATGAGGTGAAAACGGTTGGTTGTGTAGGCATAGTCTTCGCCGCTTTCATCTATGACGCGGATATAACCGTGGGATGCTGCTTCGTCATCCTGAATCACACGATATACTTTCCCTGATTCAAGAGATGCAGCATGTCCTTCGTTATTAAGGCATAGACCGAATTGTGAAAATAGGTTCTCTTTGGTATTCATCAAAAAGATTATAGCACATCTCTAACGATTTCTCAAATTAAAACCCCTAAAATCAGAGACGCACACAAAAGCGTTGTTTTGACTTAAGGCCAGAAATTATACATCGGCTGTTGTGTCACGACGCTGACGAGGCTCCAAATTCCGCCGACAGTGAAATCACCTAACATCAACCCAATCGCAAACATCACGAGCTGCTGTGATGCCCGCGGTCCGCCGATCTTCAAGACGCTCCACTTGATAATCGAACTCACCAGCATACAACTCCACAAATACCGCATCCCCCAATCGCTGGAAACAACGAATCCAATCGGATGGAAGGGCCACCAGAAGAAACGCGCCCGCATAAACATCAGGAGTGTTGAGAAGAGTAAGCCGAAAAGGATGCCACCCGTGGCATAGAAATTCGGTTCGGTCGGATAATAAAGCCAACGTTGCAGTCCGTTGAAAACGCGCCCACCAAAGCCTGTTGACCAACTACTGCTGCCACTCATGTTCAACGCACCGTAGGTATAAAAGAGATAGAGGATTACACCGAAGACCATCACGGCAGCGAACCCTGAAACGCCTAACAGTGCGAAAAACAAGCGTCTCGTCGAGATTCCCGAACGTTCCGAGAGTTTGAACCCCTCTAACTGGTGCGGCATCGGGTTGCTCGTGTAACTTCGGTTGAACCAGCGGTAGAGCGTCAATGCGACGAGGTTGTTGGTACCTAACGTGCGTGTGCCGAAACCGTCAACGAGGATATGGTGGTTCGGCATGTTCTCCATCGCATGCACGGGAAACCCCTGCTCCGCGCGCATCCGCGTTAGCACCAAGACGATGATGAAATAGATCCCGAAAAAGATCGGAATCAGCCAGAGTGACATACCGATACGCTTGGAAAAGATAAAGAGCAGCGCGAGTCCACCAACAATACCCCACAATGCAAACCTATAGGAGACAGGCTCATTGGCATCCTCGCCTGTACGACGACGCGCAATGCGGAACACACCTCGGAAATGACGAAGGTTCAACACTAACACAGAGATGAAAATCCCGATCGCAGCACCGAAGCATTGTCTGTCAATGTATGGAAATCCGGGTAGGCTGGACAGCCCGACGGCACTTGTGAATACTAATTGTGCCTTAAAAAAAATAAAAAAAAACCAGCTTGAGAACGAGAGATCCAGCGGCATCAGCAGTCCAAGCCCAATGACAAACGGGTAGTAAGACATACTGATACCACCAATGGCGTTCCACGGTTTTTCTGTGAACAGGTGTCCAAATCCGCGCCAACCTCCGATCCGCTTAATCGGTAAGGTTGGGAGTGTCGGATATAGAAAACTGAAGCCGTTGAGGATGGCTATGGATGCGGCGATCCCGAAGCCGAGCCACGTGATACGGTGTGAAAATAGCGATTTTGTGTTATGTGTGACGTGAAATGCAATCTGAGTGATTGGATAGGCGAGTCGTTCGCGTTCTACCCACTGCTTCCGCAAAATGACATTGATACACAACATCACGAGGACCAAGACCGTCATGAACCCTGCCCAAGATAGGATTGGCATTATCCATGCACTGAGGATGTCCAATGTGGAGAGGTTGGTTTCACCGATATAGTAACCTGCCAGAACCTTTGGATCGTCCACGAGGAGCCATCTCGGTAGATAATCCCAGAAAAGCTGCTTCCACTCATTTTCAGGCGTCGCGAACCAGAAGGCGTGCCCGACGGTTGTGACGAGAATCGTCATCAGGGTGATGGACGGGAAAGCGCAGGCAGTGCTGAGCAGGATGTATATCGTGAGCAGTTCCGCATTGGTGAATAGACGGCGGCGAACGGCGAGATTCAGGAGGGTAAAGGTGAATACGACAAAGACGACGTTGTAAAACGGGACAGCGTAAGTGTTCAGTGCATAACCGACAAGCCCGACTTCGCCAGCAATGATCCAGTAGAAATTAAACGGAATCAATACAAGCGTGATGGCGATAGATTTCCATGTGACACCATGCGATTTTGGGCGTTCATCAACCTTCATGAGTGCCTTCGGTTTCGGTTAAAAAAGCGATCAACGTATCCAGTTCTTTAGAAACGGTTGCAAATAGGTCCCCAATCGATTTGGCATGTTCTTCGGCTTTTTCGTAAATCAACTCGTCGCGGTAAATGTTATTGACTTTGTGTCGGAAGTCTAAAAGTGCTTTTAATCTCGGTAGAGTGTTTGGGGAAATCACGGGCGGGCGTCCTGGCCGCCGTTCTGCCATTTGTTCAAGTAGATCGTTATGCCAGCGACTTCCTCTCGGTATTTGCATATCTACCTCACGGGCAATTCGCTCAAAAATTCTCTCAATGCCGCTGTAAACTTCAGCGAGATCAGAAGCGATTGTCTTTTCTACATATTTTTTGTGGTTAGCGGCAATGATTTCAATATCTTGTAATGCATTCGCGATACCTCGGACAGTTCGTTCTATTTTGGTGCGTTCATCAGAGATGCGTTGAATGAGTTTATTTCGATTCACTCTGTAAGTTTCTCCATTTTCTCGGTACGATGCGTTTACCAGTGTGAAAGCGTCCGTTCCGGCTTTATCAATAGGGATAGCTTCGCTGAGAATCCGCTCACGGAATAAACGGTCAACGGATTTAAAATTGATAATATCTATTTTAAATTCAGAATCCAAGCCTTTTGTTTCCCAGAGTGCGTCCAGGCATTTATCGTATGAGACCCCCCAGACAAGGATATCGATGTCTGAATTTTGTCTGAACCGTTTCGGTTCAGTGAGGGAGCCGAAGACGGCAACTTTCGTTGCACCAAAGTCTCGATAAAGTACGATGGCGAGACGACGCGCCGTCTCCCACGCGCGTTGAACCAGTTCTTTATCAACCCGACGGTTTTCCCACTGGCGTTTAAGGTTTTCTCTACATTTCGCGAGTTCTGATGGAGACATTCCGCTTATCGTGGTTTCGCTATGCATATTTAAGCTTCCCTGTTATCTGACTTGATTCTGGCGCGGTTGAAACCGCGCCTACATCTACCGAAAATCGGTTGTCTATGGCTGGATGGATCCGGCGTAAACGTCATTCAAAGCATCTTCGGGCAGCGGTTCCGGACTGCTCTTGGCAAACTCAAGTGCTTCTTCGAGTTCGTTTGCGAGTTCCGTCTCAAGTGCCGTGAGTTCGTCTTCACTCACACCTTCTTTTTCGGTGAGGACTTCAGCGAGTCGGCGAATCGGGTCGCGTAGGCGTTCCTGCTCTTGCACTTCTTCACGGTCGCGATAGGACGTGCCCGGATCGCCGATATGGTGTCCTCGGAATCTGTAAGTATCGCAGTTGAGGAGTGTCGGTCCGCTACCTTCGCGTGCGCGCGCGACAGCTTCATCTGCTGCAGCGTAAACCTTTAGCACGTCATTTCCATCAACGGTAACACCCGGTATATCGTAGGATGGGGCACGGACAGCGATATCCTCTACCCGTTGGTGCTCGTGTTGTGGTGTTCCCATACCGAATCGGTTGTTTTCACAAACAAACACGACAGGCAGCTCCCACACGGCAGCGAGATTAAGCGTCTCATGGAATACACCTTGGTTCGTCGCACCGTCACCGAAGAAAGACACGGCGACCTGCTGCGTGCCGCGGAGTTTCGCGGAGAGTGCAGCACCAGCGGCAAGTGGAATTCCTGCACCGACAACACCGTTGGCACCCAGAATACCTGTCTCCTTATCGGCGATGTGCATTGAACCCCCTTTACCTTTACAATAGCCGGTCGTGCGCGCGAATAACTCCGCCATCATCCGGTCGCGTTTACCACCCTTGGCAATCAGGTGACCGTGCCCGCGGTGTGTACTCGTGATGTAATCATCATCTTGCAAATGGGCGCAAACACCTACGGCAGTGGCTTCTTCACCAATATAGAGATGCAGGAAACCCGGAAGTTGACCACTCTGATAAAGTGTACCAGCAGCTTCCTCAAATTGGCGGATTTCTATCATTTTGCGATACATATAAAGCATCTGATCTTTACTCGGTTTTGACATAGTTCCTTTCCTATTTTCTATCTGAATATAAACGTTTGAGACGTTTTGGCGGTTCCATAGATGTTCAGTTCAAGGACTGGGTGACCTCGGATGGAGCGATACACTCTGGTGAATCATTCGTAGGACGGTTGACGAACCGTGATACTGGATACGCCTCTATCTCGTCATCTACGTATGGGATGAGAAGCGGTTGAAGTGCATCGGCTGACTTTGCTTCTGGTGAAAGCCACGCCGCATAAGCGTCTTGCGGTAAAATCACAGGCATCCTGTGGTGAATCTTCTCCAAGAAAGCATTGGGGGGACATGTAATGATAGTGCAAGAACGGAGCGGTTTATCCATCCCTTCCACCTGCCATATCTCCCATAACCCCGCCAGCGCGAACGGTTCTTGCGATTTGAGACGGATATAAACCGGTTGTTTGAGCCTGTCGCCGGGTACCTGTTTCCATTCGTAATAGCCGTCTGCCAAGATGAGGCATCGTCTACGTTTGTAGGCACTTCGGAAAGACGGTTTTTCCGCGAGGGTCTCCGAACGCGCATTGATCATCCTGTTTCCGATTTTCGGGTCTTTCGCCCAAGACGGAATAAGTCCCCAGTGAAAGAATTCTACTTGCCCCATTTCTGGGTGTATCTCCGTATCAGTTGGTGTATTGGCTATAACAGCCACGTCTTGTGTCGGTGAGATATTATAGCGCGGCGACAAGTTCATCGGCATCGCGAAATCGAAGAAAGTTTGAGTCATGGTTTCGGTGTCACTTGCAAGCGTAAATCGTCCACACATTTTTAATTCTCCTAAAAAAAGGTAAGAATTTGTTCTACGAATCCTCTTTCGGTTGTGGGACCAGAATATCGTCTCTCCAGCGGAGGCGGAAGGATGGGCGTACAAGTGCTTCTGGCGATTGGAGCGTCAAGCCGCCATCCGCGGTCAACACGATACCGGTAACGAAATCCGCTTCATCGGATGCGAGGAAGAGTGCAGCGTTGGCGATATCTTCAGGTTTTCCGTAGCGTCCAACTGGATAGCAATCACGCGAGGCTTGTTCTTCCAAATCATCTTCAGCAAGCGAGGCTTCACCGCGTTCCCCGACAATCTGTCCGGGGGCGATAGCATTTGCCCGAATACCTTCTCTGCCGTAATCAAGCGCAATGCTGCGTGTCAAGGCGTTTAAGCCACCTTTTCCGGCACCATAAAGTCCAAATCCGGGATTCGTAATTGTGGCATTAACAGTGGAGATGAAGACCAAAGTACCACCACCGTTTTGAATCATTTCTGGGATACAATACTTTGCACCGAGCCAGGGGCCACCAAGCGTCACGCCGAGACTTTCGTTCCATTCTTCCATCGTGAATTCTATGGCTTTTTTGGTGTAAGAGTGTGCCGCGTTATGGACGAGTGTTGTTATTTTTCCATAGTTTGACAAAGCGGTTTTGACGAGTGCCTGCCAAGTTGACTCATCGGCAACATCACCCATGACAGAGACCGCCTCACCACCGGCATCTTGGATACGTTGGACGGTCTCAGCGAGTTTTTCTTCGCGGCGGCGCGTATTCACAACGACTTTCGCACCTTCACAAGCAAATCTATAAGCGGTTGCCGCCCCGATACCACCCCAAGCAGCACCGGCGACTATCGCTACTTTTCCTTCCAGTCTCATAATAAACCCCTTTCCCTATGAGGCTATAATCTACTGACTATTATACCATATTTTTCATTTTTATGCTACAATGATAATAATCGTAATGAAGGGAGAAACGCGAGTGAAATCAGTAATAAAAGAATGGCTCGACAATTGTGTAGAAAAACTCGACGCGGGCGAGTTAACTGAGGCTGACCTGCGCGGTGTGACCACCGCCTTAAATTCCGAGAAGCAGCTCCTCCTCTATCTCTATTCCAAATCGACGAACTTACGTTCACCGCTGGGTGCATGGGCATTGTACGACGCAACCGCGCCGGACGAGCCGGTGCTGCCGTCCCAGGAGCCGCCTTACACCTCCGTACTTGACGCGGTGAGCGACGGTTGGCGGATCGTGCAATTTCCGCGTCCGGAACTCTATAACTTTACAGATGTTGATAACACCTATCTTACTTATGAGTTTATTTTAGAGAAATATGTCTAAAGGAAGGACGAAATGATTAACGTTGAACCGACGCTAAACGACCACGAGGTCATGCAATTTATCCACAACGGTTATATCACCTTAGAGAACATCATTGATCCGGATTTCAATAAGGAATGTGAGTCTGTAGACGGTGGACGTCTCAACGATTTTGTGCTCACGGATGAATTTCGTCGGAACGTCCTGCTCCATCCAGAGGTTGCGGGGGTTGTACGTTCGCTATTGGGTGCGAATTTTCTCGTGCCGACAAGCGCACACCACCATCTCTTTGAGGCGCCGCATCGTGGACAAACGTGGCACTCCGACGGGATCACCGAATACGGATACGGTATCACGCATCTCCAGTGCTACTACTACCCGAAAGCGGTGAAGATTGAAGACGGCCCGACAATGATATTGCCCGGATCCCATCAGCGACTCGTGGACAGGGAGGCAATCGCTCACTACGGCGATATTCTCGGACAGCTTTCCCTCACCGTTCCAGCAGGCACCGTCGCGATGACACGCTACGGTATCTGGCATAAGGCGGGTCCGAAACTCAATGCTGACAGACGCGGGATGATTAAGTTCTCCTATTACCGAATGACGATGCCCAAACGCGATTGGGTGCGCGAGTCCGATGAGATTCCGCCTTACCAACACCAGGGACGGCATCCTTACGTAACGGAGATAGAATCCTACCGCGACCGACGGAGGGGTGAATTGACATGGAACTGGTTATGTGGGTTGGCAGAAGTGGAGGAGGAAATTCCACCGATACAGATGTTTAACAGCGGGATTCCGTTATCAGAAATTCGGCCTCAGTAGCAGGGCAATTCGGTGGATGCACTAATGATATTGATGGACAACCGCGCTTTCTGCGGTGTAGGTGCCTACCACGAGATTATCAATTGCGGTTGACTCCTCGCGGCTATGAACACATTATTTAAATTGGAGTAAAAAACTTTCAACATCGTCTTTCAACTTTACATCTGCTTGCGCCTCTTCGGAATTTGATTCGTCTTGAGCTAAGAAACTTTTAATGTCATCTTTCAGTGCTACATCGCCCGCTTGTGCTGCGAGTTCCAAAGCAGTTTGAAAATCCTGTATCGCCTCTAAAGTCTTATTGAGAGTTTTCTTTACCAACCCCCGACCGAAATAGGCATTTGCGTCATCGGGGACCAACCCAATCGCGGAGTCATAGTCGGCGATCGCTGCCTCGTATTCACCCAGATGTTTCTTTGCGACTCCCCGATTGTTGTAGGCAACTTCGTAATCAGGATCCAGGCGGATAGCGGCACTATACAGTTCAATCGCCGCTTTGTATTCACGGTGCTTTGCCTTTGCTACCCCACGCCTATTGTAGTCCGTAGCTTTCTCCAATCCACAACCAAAGCAAACGATGCACATCAGGAGCGCAGTCAACAGTCTTCTATCTTTCATCGCGTTTCTCCTCCATCCTATTTTAGATGGTGCAAGGTATCTTCAAGGAGATATACTTAATGTATTTAGACAATTTCACGAGTAGGCAGGCTATTAACCCACCTACTTGATTTAGGAATTAGCGCGCACCACACGCTTGTAGACACGCCTGCATGTGCCCACGCGATTCTGCTGCAATCGTGCAGCACTGCTCTAAGTTATATTCCCGCGCACCGATGACTTCAAGGTTCAGCGGACCGGTATAGTCGTTCTCGTGTAGGACACGGATGTAGCCGACAAGGTCGATGTCGCCACGTCCATTCGCTTGCAATTCTGGGGTGCCGGGACCGCGTTCCATCCCCTTACAGTCCCGGATATGTACGTGTTTAACACGCGAGACCACAGCGGCAATTGCCTCGACAGGATTTTCGCCTGCACGATGGATATGCGACGGATCCATATCAATCCCGAATGCTGGCGACGAGATTTCTTCCATCACACGGAGGGTTGTCGGTGTGTTATAGATGCTTGCACCGACATGTGCCTTGACGCAAAGTGTCACACCATAATGTTCTGCTCGTGCGGAGAGATTTCCCAATGAATCAACCACTTCGGGCCATGCCGATTCATCATCCGATGAGCCGCCGGGCCCACAGTTGATAATCGGAATGCCTATCTCAGCTGCCGCTTGGAATGCGAGTTCCATTTTTTCTGGATCGCGTGAAGGCTGCTCCATTGCTAACAGTTCCAGTTCGTACGTTTTCGCGAACCCCTTAATGTCGTCAGCCAGTGCTTGCCAGTTTGCGAGGACGAGATGCTGGCTCATCCCGTCAATCGCAGAGAGTTCAATACCATCATAACCAGCCATGGCGATGTGCTTGAAGGCGGTTTCCATATCGTAACCGCCGAATAGCACCGAATTTGCTCCTAATTTCAAATGTAATTCTCCTTCTGTGAAGTCGTGAAGACGGATTTTTATATTTGCCTTATAGTCCTTTCAAAGGCGGAAGCGGATGTGGACGGACTACGATACCACCCTGTTCATAAGACTCCATCGCTGCCCAAGTGTATTCAAGCGTGGCAAGCGCATCTCTACCGGAGGCACGCAGCTGCTCTTTCGGTACACCGTTTGTGATGTCTTCTAAAAACGCATGAATTCTCAGTGGGAAGGTTTGACCGAAGTCACTGATGCCGGACTCAGTGACAACGGGGTCACCGGAGAAATCAGGGGCACCCGGGGAAGGCCAGTAGGTGACCTTCTCGATACAGTTTTCAATGCAGAAGGTGCCACGTGTGCCTGCCAGTTCGACGCTCCACCAACCACCGAGACCGAACGTAGCATCACCACGTTGGCTCAACAGGTAACCGATACACCCGTTCTCAAAACGAAGGTGTATGCTGTTAATGGAGACCATCACATCTCCAGCACCGCGTCTAAAATGAGGACGATTCATAAAGGCTTGAACGTGTGTCACATCACCGCAGAAGTGGCGCATCACACTGAACGGGTGTGCCAGAAAGGCTTTCACATGGAAGTAGGGAAACCCATCAGAACGCGGGGCGTTTGAATAACTGTAGTTGAATTCACCGCCAGCAAATCCCATTTTATGCAGACAATAAACCTGCTCCCCGATGTGTCCATCGTTGATGTATTTCTTCGCTTGCTCCGCGGGCGGCGTGAAATAGTGGTTCAGATTGCAGCCGAGGTAAAGGTCTTCTTCCGTGGCTTTCGCGACCATCTCTCGTGCCTGTCCGATGTCGTTGGAAATCGGTTTCTCAACGAGGACGTGCTTCCCGTTATCAAGAGCCTCCATTGTCGGTTCATAGTGCCAACTTCCGTTTTCATATCCACCCGTGCCGACATCAACAATGTCCAGGTCCGGTTCACCATCAATCATGTCAGCGAGTTTGTAATATGCCTTTACACCGAGACGTTCCGCCGCGCTGTCCGCACGCTCTTTTACAATATCGCACACCGCAACCAGTTCCGCTAAGTCGTCATTCGCGTGGCAATTTGCATGGTTATTACCGATGCCACTCATGCCAACAACGCCAACTTTTAATGCCATTTTATTCTTCCTTCCAATAGATGAAGTTTGGTCTGCCCGTAGGGAAAACTTGCAATTTAAATTTGTGCTTGCTTGTAACCCCCTAAAACAGGCTTTGTGTTTATTATAAGACTGTTTACGGTTTTGTCAACACATATCTTGAAAATATGCTTGACAGTATTCTCAATACATGCTATTTTTTCATCATTATATTATCAGTGTTGAAGGAGAAAAGCGGATGAGTATCAGTGTCGGGATGGTAGGCTTAGGGATGTTCGGCCCGTCGTTTATCCAATCCTATAAAGCGCATCCAGATGTGCATCGGCTTGCGCTCTGTGATTTGCGTGAAGACAGATTGTCGAAATGGGCAAAACAGTTTGAGATTTCCGAAACGTATTCGAGTCTTGATGAGATCTGCAAATCGGATTTGGATGCACTTGTGATTATTACACAGCATTGGATACATGCGCCGCAAGCGATTCAGGCGATGGAATCAGGGAAGCATGTGTATACTGCTGTTCCGGCTGCTGTATCGTTGGATGAATGTGAACAGCTTGTCAGAACCGTTGAAAGGACCGGCATGATTTACATGAACGGCGAGACGAGTTATTTCCGTCCGGAGGCGGTTTTCTGTCGTCAGAAAGCGGCGGAGGGCGCGTTTGGGGAATTTGTTCACTGCCGCGCCGAGTACTTTCACGATATGGATCACGGACTCTACGATGTGGCAAAAAATCGGTGGGGTGCGCAGTGGGGACGCGACAAGATGGGTGGGATTCCAATGTACTATCCGACGCACTCAACCTGTTTCCCGATCTCTGTGATGAAGGCACACGCGACATCGGTTTCAGCGCAGGGGTATGTCTATCCAAACGACGATTGGTTTCGGACGGATACCATTCACAAGAACCCGTTCTCCAATGAAGTCGGACTATTCGCGATGAGCAACGGCGCGACGATGCAAATCTGTGAGTTCCGGCGGATTGGACATCCTGGATCCGAACGCGTCAGCGGTATCTACGGGACAGAGGGCAGTTACGAGCAGAGTCTCGCGGGTAGCGTTTGGGCAGGTAAACGCGAGAGAGAAATCGTGCAGCCTTCACAAACGCACGAATCCCTTCCTGAAGCACTTGCGGCGGATCTCGGCGGACATGGCGGTTCACACGCCTATCTCGTACACGAATTTGTGGATTCTGTCAATCGTCAGCGATTACCGCGCGTTAACGTTTGGGAGGCCGTCCGATACTGCGCGCCCGGATTGGTCGCACATGAATCCGCGCTACGAGATGGCGAATTACTCCCGATTCCAGATTGGGGAGACGCGCCAGAGACGGGCATTTAACTTTAATCTGTTTTGGCAATTTTGATTTTTTTAGCGTAAACTATAGCCAGTTAATACTTCACTGAATATCACTTTGAAAGTGATGAGGGAGATATAAAAGATGAAAACTACGGTTGCAAGATTAAAACTATTATGTATCAATTTCATGGTTATAAGCCTGATGTTTGTAGGTATCAGTTCCGCTGAAATTGACTTTGGAACTGCCGTTGGCGTATGGCTCTTTAATGAGGGCGGTGGTGATGTCGCCGAAGATGCCTCTGGGAAGGGCAATAACGGCACAATCCACGGTGGTGCAGAATGGGTTGATGGCATGTTTGGCAGTGCTTTGAAGTTTGACGGTTCAGATGATTACGTCGAAATTGCGCACGACGCCTCTTTAAACGTTGGCGGCGGGCACACGATTGCGCTTTGGTTTAAATTAAATGCGGTCCCCGGCGGTGGTATGGGTGTTATAACCAAAGATGATTGGGCACCTGGATTTTGGTGGGATGGGAATATCATCCGACATCACACGCATGACCCGGCGGCTACGCTTCATTATGTAGATGCCGCTTGGGAACCAGATACAGACTGGCATCATGTCGCTGTTACTTGGGACGGTGAAGGGTTCGGCGTATATCTGGATGCTGAAGAGATTGGTTCTGGTGTCAATGGTGCAAACATAGGAAGGAACCCGTTAACTGACAAACCCTTTTTAATAGGCATCTATTTAGAAACTGGACAGCACGGTCAGTGGGGTGAGTTTCTCGGGGCAATCATTGACGACGTTGCTGTCTTCAATACGGCGTTGAGCGTTGATGATATTGCAACGATCATGAATGATGGATTAGGAACAACAACTGATGTTGAACCTTCAGGTAAACTCACTACGACTTGGGCTGCTATTAAAGCGGATTGATCTGCTTCCCAATCCTTACTGTTTCCAAAATGTGGGCATCTACACGCGATGCCCACCCTGCATCGAAAATTAGGTTTGCTTTTTATTGCTTTTTCTGGTATACTATACTATTTAAAGAGTTTCTACTCGGAGATCCTGTGCAATATCGGCTTGCAAGTTTCGCCTGAATAGAAAACGATCGGACATTAATCAAGGCACACTACGAATTTGAGGTTAATAAGGAGGCCAGAATGGCTATTGAATACGCGGGTCCCTTCGATACATCGGCTATTCCACCAGATGTTGCCCGCGAAATTGAAATTTATGAGATTCAACTTGGTCGGGTCCAAGCCGGTCAAGTGGAAGAGACCCTCTTTACCGAATTTAGACTTCGGCACGGGGTTTACGGGCAGCGCGATGATAGATCGCAGATGATCCGTGTCAAAATCCCGTTCGGCGGGCTTACAGCGACACAACTCGAAATGCTCGCGGATGTTGCCGAAGAATTTTCGGATAACATCATCCACATCACCACCCGTCAAGATGTACAATACCACTACGTGGATATCAACAACACGCCTGAGTTGATGCGTCGCCTTGCAAGCGTTGACATCACAACAAAAGAAGCGTGTGGTAATGTCGTGCGAAACGTCACAGCATGCCCTCTTAGTGGTGTGTGCCAAGATGAGACATTTGACGTAACACCCTATTCTAAGGCGTTGTCTGCCTTCCTTTTGGGGCACCCGGATGCCCAAGACTTTGGTCGTAAGTTCAAAATCGCATTTTCTGGGTGTGAAGAACACGCTTGCGGCTTAGCAAATATGCACGACATTGGTGCAGTTGCTGCGGTTAAAGAGGTAGACGGTGAAGTCAAACGCGGTTTTAAACTTTATGTCGGTGGCGGACTCGGTGCGGTGCCACATCAGGCGAAGGTCTTTGATGATTTCGTCTCCGCAGAGGAACTCCTGCCAATCTCACAATCAATTTGCAGAGTTTTCACCCGTTTAGGTGAACGCAGAAATCGGAATAAGGCGCGCTTAAAGTTTGTCATCGCCAAATATGGTATTGAAGAATTCCGTAAGTTGGTGCTTGAAGATCGTGAAACGCTACGGCATGATCCCGAATGGACAGCATATTTGGATAATTTAGATGCCTACGATGAGAGTCCTCTCAAAGCACCGACACAGCTCAACGGTACCACGAAACCCGAAGGGTTTGAAGCCTGGTATCAATCTAATGTGCGGTTACAGAGTCAACCCGGCTACGCTTTTGTGACGATTACGCTACCGCTTGGCGATATTACCGCAGATCAGACGCGGGATTTGGCAGATATTTCGCGGAAATACGTTAAAGACACTATCCGTGCCACAGTCGAGCAGAACATTGTGCTCCGCTGGGTGACGATGACGGATCTGCCAGCACTCTATCGCGAATTGAAAGAAATCGGTCTCGGTGACCCAGGGGCGGAGTCTATGGTTGATATTACGGCTTGCCCGGGCACGGATTCCTGCAAACTCGGTGTCTCTTCTTCACGTGGTCTGGCAGCGCACCTACGAAACTATTTCATTGAAACCGGTGTGCAAAATGAAATCAAAGACTTTCGGATTAAGATCAGCGGATGCCCCAATTCCTGCGGACAGCACCACGTCGCGAATATTGGTTTCTTCGGTTCCTCACGCCGGATGGGTGAGCATATTGCGCCTTTCTATCAGGTACTACTCGGTGGACACATGATCGAGAATGCCAGTTCCTATGGACTTGCCACTGGAAAAATCCACGGCAAATATATTCCGGCGTTCATTGAGGAATTAACCGGTAAGTACACGGTGGAACGAAATGCGGAAGAATCCTTCACCGATTACGTCGCACGGCTCGGTAAAGCGGAAATCAAGACCATTTTATCTAAGTACGATAAGATTCCGACTTACGAGGAAGCACCGGAATTCTATGTAGACACTGGCGATACGAAAGATTACCAGCTCAAAACAGGTGTCGGTGAGTGCGCAGGAGAGGTCGTAGCACTTGTCTCTATGAAGTTAGAAGAAGCAGATCGGCTTATCTATGAATCTGGCTTGAACTTGGAGAAGGGTGAATATCAGGATTCCGCGGAGTTGGCTTTTAATGCGATGATCAGAGCCGCAGACGGACTTTTGACAACGGTAGGGTTGCAATATATTGATGACGCGACCACCGTCAACGACTTCCGCCCGCACTTCTTTGAACCCGGTAACTTCTTCCCGGGTTACGGTGCGCATATCTTCAAGGCAATGGAAGAGGATATCTCTACATTCGATCACGAATTGGCACACCGTCGGGTTGAAGAAGCCACTCTCTTTGTAGAAGAATCGCATAACGTTTATAATCGTATGCGCATCAAGCAGGAAGAAGAGGAAGAGAGCCGTCGTAAAAAGCGCCGCTCGCGCCCGGCACGGAAGCCGAGAGTTGTCAAGGAGACGAAACCCGTTGAGGAAATCGTTGATAGCCTCGATCTTAAAGGTGTTGCCTGCCCGTTCAACTATGTCCAAGCAAAAGTCCGCTTGGAAACAATGGACATCGGTCAGCTTCTGGAGGTTACCATTGACGATGGTGAACCCTTCGAGAACGTGCCAAAGAGCCTTAGCAATGATGGGCATGAGATTGTTGACACCAAGAAGGTTGGAAAACACTACCGCCTTACCGTCCGGAAAGGTGAGTAAAGTCTAAGATTGTGGTTCATCGGAACTAAGTTTCACACAAAGGCGATTGCCGCCCGCGCCCGAAACGGGCGGGTCAGGCAATCGCTTTTTTAGTCTACCAAAAGTTGCCCAGGGGAAATGAATTAGTCGATAATGCGTGACGTACATCCACGAGAAATACAAATCTACCGCACGCCAAATGGTCGACAACCTTTCATGCAATGGTTGAGATCGATTAGGAATCAAAAGACACAAAGACAAATTCGTGCGCGGCTTGCTCAGTTTGAAGATGGCAATTTTGGTGATTACAAATCTGTTGGTGAGGGGGTTTTTGAATTGCGTCTTCACTTTGGGGCAGGTTATCGCATCTATTTTGGACAAGTAGGTGGGACAATAGTGCTTTTGCTCTGTGGCGGTGACAAGTCATCACAGACGCGCGACATTGCACGTGCAAAAGAATATTGGTTGCAATACAAGGAGGTTCGCTAATGCGAAAAATGGGAATATGGCGCGACTATCTCATTGAAGTACTTGCTGATCGAGATGAAGCGATTGGTTATCTTCAGGCAATTCTTGACGACTACTACATTTACAGGAGTCTTGCTGTGGTTCTAAGGGCACTTGAAACTGTTGTTGAGGCACAAGGTGGCGTTTCCGAACTTGCAAAACGTGCCGATATGGAACCCCAGGCGTTTTCAGAGATGCTTTCCAACAAAGAGACACCGCTGATTGATGCGCTTGGCACCGTTCTCAAAGCACTCGGCTATCAACTTTCAATCAAGCCGTTGGCGTGCGAAAATGCTAACCTTGAAGCCGATACTTTACAAAAGGCGCATGTGGCAGAGCGACCAACCGCGCCACAATAAAAATTGACTTTCACGCAAACTTGCGCTATAATAAAGAAGCAGTCAATTCGGCGAATAACCCTGAAATGCAGTATACCTACGGAGAAATAGATGGCAACAATCGTTAAACATAACGAGACAGGCAAACGTTACTGTATGCTCGGTGCGGGTTTCGGGGTCTTTCAATCCTCGAAACCGAATGTTTTTCTCGGAAATTTGATGGCTGATGTGGAAGAAGGCGAGTACGCATTAGTCTGTGTCTGTAATAGTAAAGGCGAGATTTTCTGGTTAGAGGCGACACAAGTTACCGTTGTTAGCATTGATGGACAGAATGTACAAGAACTCGCAGCCGAATAGATAAGTCTTAGTGTTTTTATTCAGTATAGGCATCCCTAACTGCCTTGTCACTCACTGACGAAAGGAAATTTTTTTAGCAGAATGGATCTACAACAGATTAACGTCAAGGTTTTTACAACCGAAGAGAGCAAAATCAACTACACCAACTTCATCAAAGTCTTCAATCGCTGGATGGAGGAGGCGGATTCAGACGACTACCTGAACTACGCTGACTACTCACACGTTGATGCGGGACCGGGTGTGTTGTTGATTTTGAAACAAGCCAACTATAGTATTGATAACGCTTACCACGAACACGGTTTCCTCTACAACCGGAAGCATGCAGTTGAAGGGGATAACGCTGGTAAGATTCGCCAAGCACTTGCAGAGGTGCTTTCCAAATGTGAGCAACTTGAGGCATCGGCAGAGTTGGAAAATGCAGTACATTTCAACGGTGGTGATCTCCTGTTCATGATAAACAACCGCCATATTGCACCGAATACATCGGAAGTTGCTGCATCTATTGAAGCGGACCTGATACCTGTCTTACAACAGATGTACGGTGGTGACGATTTCACGGTGGAACGCACCTCCGAAGACGCACGCGAACGGTTCGCGCTGCGAATCTCAGCGAATTCAGATAAACCGATTTCGGAACTCCTTTCCAATTTGGGAGCATAAGATGTTTAACTTCAGCAACGAACAGATTGAACGCTACAGCCGACATATTATCCTCAGCGAGGTCGGCGGGATGGGGCAGACGAAGCTGCTGGAATCAAAAGTGCTGCTCATCGGTGCAGGGGGGCTTGGTTCGCCTGTTGGTGTCTACCTTGCTGCGGCAGGGGTCGGCACACTCGGTATCATTGATGACGATGTGGTTGATCTCAGTAATTTGCAGCGCCAAATCTTGCACGGCACGAGCGACATCGGCATCCCAAAAACGAAATCCGCGGAAGCCACTATCGCAGAGATGAACCCCGATGTCAAAGTGATCCCTTACACTGAACGGATTACCTCGGAAAACGCCTTCCAGATTCTGGAGCAGTACGACCTGGTTGTGGACGGATGTGACAACCTACCGACGCGTTACCTCATCAACGATGCATGCGTTATGCTCGGCAAACCGATTGTTCACGGGAGCATCTTCCAGTTTGAAGGTCAAGTTACCGTCTTCTATCCGGGTAAAGGACCGTGTTATCGATGCCTCTATCCGGAACCGCCGCCAGCGGGAATGGTACCGAGTTGTCAAGAGGCAGGGGTCTTTGGTGTCCTTCCCGGTATCATCGGCACAATCCAGGCTGTTGAAGCGATCAAAATTCTTTTAGACATCGGCGATTCCTTAATCGGAACGCTTCTGCTTTTTGACGCGCTAACGATGAATTTCAACCGACTCAAACTCCGACAAGATAGTAATTGCCCGGTGTGCGGCGAAAATCCGACTATCCACGAACTGATTGATTACGAAGAATTTTGTCAGGTGCAGTGGTAGATACTGGTTTTGAACCCCCAAGCTCGGTAGGCGCGGTTTGTAACGGTGCCGGATTTGAAAAAAGATTGAGAAATTTAGACAATCCGATAGTTGATTTAATTTGAAACTAAATGCCCCTAACGGCGGAGTTTGTTGGGTATGCTCGCTTTTATCTCATTTATTGTAATTACGACTCTTCTAATCATAATAGCCAGGTTGCTCAGAGATATTGAAAAGAGTCTATATAAGATTGAGAAACATCTTGAGCGGAATAGTGAAGAAAACAGGGATAAAAGATAGCGGGAGCCAGCTTTCCCCAGTTCTATTACGCCAAAACCTCCCGTCGAATTGGCGAATCTATGAATAGCGAATCGCCACCATCAATCGTCAACTCCAATCCCGTGACCCACGCCGCCTCGTCCGAGCAGAGCCAGAGTGCTGCATAGGCGACATCAATCGGGTTCCCGAGTCGTTCCAGCTGTGCTGATGCTGGCGCGATTGCTCCGTCTGGTAATGGATCCCATATAATACCTGGAGATAACGCGTGGACGCGAATATTTTTATCATACAACTCTTTCGCGAGGTTTTTCGCTGCCGCTACCATCCCGGCCTTCGCGACAGCATAAGCACTGTTTGCATCTTGCCGTACCCGTTCACCCGCAGAGATCGTAATTAGGCATCCACCGCCGCGTGCCTCTAAAATCGGGACAAGCCGACGTATAGGGTTGAACAGTGTTTGCAAGTTATTTTGTAATGCCCCGTCCCAGTACGTTGGTTCCATTGCCGTAATATCGTGTTCGGTTGAGAAGAACCCACCCGCTGCGTGGATAAGGCAGTCAACGCCACCAAATTCTGCTACGGCAGCGTCAACCAGTGCGTCTACCTGTGTTGCGTCCGTCAAATCGGTCTGATGCGTTCGTACATCGCCGCCGTTGGCACGGATGCGTTCTGCTGTTTCGTTCATTGTCTCTGTCGTGCGTGCGGCGAGGACTACCTTCGCGCCCTCTTGTGCGAAAAGTAGCGCGGTTGCGCGGCTCATATTTGAACCGGCACCAGCGAATAACGCAACTTTATCTTTCAATCGCATTTTCAATTTCCTTTCTGGGATATTGTCTTATAAGCGCGCCTATTGAGGGCTATCAATTTTCTTGGCTATAGGCTATCGCCGATTTCATGAGTTTCAACGCTGTGTGAATCTGTGGGAGTTCCTCGAACCCGTAAGATATGCGTAACTGCCGCTTCCCGACCTCAACCATATCGCCGTTTGGATGGACACAGTGTTCACCCGGAATGTAGATTACTTTTGGGTGTTGGGCATCCGAAGGACCATCGACGGCTTCGTGTCCAGTTGTTCGCGTCAGAAACTTGAAAAAGTCGGAGGTTGCGCCTGTTGCGATATTTGCCAGTGTCAAATAGAAGTAGAATCCCGCACTCCCACCGCGGCATTCCTGAATATTATCACCAAGCAGTTTCGCCATCCACGTTTTCACTTGTTTCGCCTTCTGTTGGTAGCCGTTATTAACCCTCTCAATTTGTGTTTCAATACCGTTGTCGAGCAGGTAACTTGCAATCTCCTGATTGATTAACGGTGCACTGAAACCGATGTCGCTTGTACGCTGGATGATACTCTTGAGAAAGGGACCTTTAGAGCCGATGAGATAGCCAATGCGCAGCCCTGGGGCAAGAATCTTTGACAAGGTGCCGACTTCGTAGACAATGCCGAGTGTGTCATAGCGTAAGGCGGACACCAAAGGTTCGACGGTACTGTCGTGTACAAGGTCACTATACGCGTTATCAAAAAAGAGTGGGATTTTCCGTCCAACTTCGTAGGATAGTCGGGTAGCAATATCGACGAGTTTGCGTTTACGGTTATTGGACAGGATTGTGCAGGTGGGGTTATTTACGGTCACAACGTAGAAAAAACGGATAGCCTCTTTTTCCTTACCAAGTGCCGCGAGTTTTGCCTTCAGACGTTCGGTGTCAAGACCTTCGTCATCTTCGGGGATCGCTACAACCTTGAAACCTTTCCGCTCCAAGTCGTTGCAGTAGATATAATACATCGGGTCTGCGGTAAATATGATACCAGCAGGGAGCAGGTGGGTGATGCTCTCCAACAAACTCGTTGCGCCGTTCGCACCGATAACAATATCTCGGTTATTTAGTGTCTGTTCAGTGATGCCGCCAATGCGGTTCTCAATATGAAACCGTCTGAGCGACGCAATCAGGTTAGGGGAACCCTGCGCGCCGCCGTAATTCAGAGCAGCACGATACTTTTCGGGGTGAGCGAGAACTTTTTCACAGGCAATTTGAATCTGTTGGTGCGGAATTGTCCGTTCATTGACATATCCGACACCGAGGTTGATGTCGCATCCGTCTCGAAAACCGACAGCAAAATCGGTCATCAATTGATTAACCGGGGACGGTATACTTGAAATTTTTCCGTATTCAGAGAGGAGGACATCGCGAATCATCATAAACTGTGCATCTATAGCAAATCCCGCAAAGCAGATTCAAGCGTTGCGTAACGAAATTCGTAGCCGCTCACTTCCGTTTTCTCTGGAACCACGTTCTGGCTCAGTACGACGAAGTCCGCGAATTCGCCCATTATGAGTTTCAAACCAAATGTCGGAACGGGAAACAGCGTCGGACGCCGTAGTACAGTACCGAGCGTTTTTGTGAACTCTGTATTTCTGACAGGTGTAGGTGCTGTTGCGTTCAGTGGGCCTCGGATTTCGCTATTTTCTAAAGCGTGCAGCACAATGCCTACGACATCATCGACATGAATCCAAGACATCCACTGCCGGCCACTACCGAGTATGCCCCCAACTCCCATTTTGAAGGGTGGAAGTACCTGTGCCAGCAATCCGCCACCTAACCCAAGCACAAGCCCGATGCGAACTAAGACGACCCGAATCCCGAGATTGATTGCTTTCTGGGCTTCCGACTCCCATTCTTGGCAGACTTCCGCGAGAAAATCGGTGCCAGCTGGCGAAACCTCCGTAAAACGTTCATCACCGCTGTCCCCGTAGTATCCAATTGCGGAGGCACAGACGAGTACATCGGGCTTTGTGTCTGCTGCCGCAAACGATTCAACCAGGTTCCGCGTCGAAAGGATTCGGCTATCCCGTATTCGTCGTTTTTTATCGGCGTTCCATCTGCCCGCGATCGTTTCACCTGCCAGATGAACGACCGATACTGCATCCGATAGGGCTTCCGAAGGCAGTTTCTCGGTTTCAGGGTCCCAACCATAAACGGTTCTTGCTGATTTCAATTTTGTTTCTGCGCGCTCAGGATTTCGGGATAACACATGCACTGTATCGCCTTGTTCGTGGAGCGCGGTGCAGACTCGACTACCGATAAATCCGGTACCGCCGGTGACCAACACGTTTGTCATTTCTTTCTCCGTAATGTTCTCTATGCTGACAACTCAGTGATGGTGGTTTCCAATTCTCTATAGTCATCAACAACAGCATCACTGAGTGTGTCATCTCCATCTCCTTTGTTGAACCCTGAAAAGCGGATTGCCTTCATTCCTGCGTTTTTTGCCCCGACGATATCCGTTCGAAAAATATCACCGATATGCACTGCTTCCGCGGGTTTGGCATCCAGTTCTGTCAGTGTTGAATGGAATTGGACAACTTGGGGTTTCGTATAATCTGTTTCATCGGAGAAAGTGAAAGCTGTAAAGAATTGCAAAATACCATCGCGCGCCATCAGCTTCCGGGCAAAACGCCCCGGAGTCAGGGCCGAGTCTGAAATGATTCCGAGCGGATAGTTTTCACTCAACCGGGAAACGACAGGTTTGACATGCGCTATCATACGCGGCGGTGCGTCTAAGAAAGCAGCCCCAAGGCACTCGATTAATTGATCAAGATCGACTTCTTCAAGCCGAATCTCAAGCACTTCCGCAAATCGCTGCATGCATCGCTTTACTGAGACCCCTTTATGTTGATGCCATAAGGTCATCACTAAATTGTATGCCTCTTCGAGTCCGAATTCCACATCAGTTAACCTACAAGCATAACCACGGCTATTCAGATAAGCGTGGCACCGTTCAACACGTATTGCTTGACGTTTTCGCCAATTCTTTTCAGAATCTGCATAAAGGGTTTGCCAAAAATCAAATGTAATTGCTTTAAGCATCAAGGATTCTCGTTTTAAGTTGCGTTGCCTTCCAATTATAATTGCGAATTTATTCCGAACGCTAACGCAACGGTAAACATAAAAAAATACGCCTTATAACTCCTAATTTTATTTTACCCTATTTGTCGGAAAAAGTCAAATGATATGTCCTTTTAAGGCGATTTAATTTTCGGTTCCGATGTTGGTTTGGGTTGGCAGATGTTAACCTTTCGACGCGAGATCGCGAGCGCAGCTCGCTCCTACAGTCCCGTAGGTGCGGTTTCCGAACCACACCGGTTTACAATGTCTCATTAATTCTCAGATCTACTATAAATCGCTCAGGAGTAAAATAGGCTTGCAATTTCCTTTTAAAGATGATATTATTAATGTTGAGGTTTGCGTCCGAGTTGTACGGAGGGATACGAAATTGCGGTTGAATCGTCGAATTATTCCAAGGTATACGACCACCCGTTTAATATTTGTCTACTTTATCGTTGGACTCGGGACGCTCATATTTGGATTTGCTTATTACACGCGACAGATCTCGCAGCTGAACGCGGACATAGTGGCACAGATAGACATCTTCGCCAATCTCGCGGAGGTCATTCCGAGTGTTGAGGACCGGGAATTACAACAGAAACTAAATGAGATCGTAAAACAGGAATCATCTGCCATAGACAGAGCGCGCGCGTTTTCATTTATTATCACGGATGCTGAAGGTAACGTCATGGTTGCGCGAGGCGTTGACCCAGAATTGGACGCAAAAATCGACAATTTGGATACGACAAAAGTAAACGCAGATGAGAAAATTTCGTTGACAGAAGATGAGAAGACTTTGCTGGCGGTAACATTAGCGCGCATGCAGGAAAAGAATCCGCCCCGCGAAATACCCATGCTCCTTGAAGATAGGCAGCTAAAGGGATACGTTTACTACGGTGATGCTGACCCGAGCGAAATGGCGCACTTGCCGTTTGTGATAACTGATACTGCTGGTGTCCCACAAAAATGGCAGATATGGGATGATGTCGTCATCGCGGATAACGCGACTGTGCAGGAACGAGAACGGGCGAAAATCTTCGTTCAGAACGCACCCGCATCCTCGATGATTGTAACAACTCCGAAGAGTCACAACGGTTATTTTTATTATGAGAGCAAACCGTACTATGGGTTGGTGGTGCCTTTCATAGTACCTTTCGTCTTATTAGTATTCGGGGTTGTCTGTTTCCTCGTTTACCAACGGATTAAGTCTTATGAACACTCGGCAATTTGGGGTGGCTTAGCTAAAGAGACAGCACATCAACTCGGAACGCCGATTTCATCATTGTTGGCATGGGCAGAACTCTTGCATGAACGGAGCAGAGAAACAGGCGATGCAACACTCGCTGAGCTCTCCGAAAGCATGCGAAACGATCTGGAGCGTTTAGGGAAAACAACTGCCCGCTTCGGTATGATTGGTACGCAACCGCCACTGACCGAAGTGAACATGGCTGAGATATTTGAAGAAGTCCAAGCGTACTTTGAGAAACGGTTGCCACACATTAGCCGACGCGTTGAAATTCAACTGATGCTACACGAAGTACCATCTGTCCTCGCAAATACCCAACTGTTGCACTGGGTGTTTGAAAACCTGATACGGAATTCGCTGGACGCTATGGATAAAGCGGATGGATGGGTTCAGATTGAACCGACGCATGACAAGCGACACAACGATGTTGTTATACGGTACGCCGACAACGGAAGCGGTATAGACCGTGAGAATCAGCGAAAAATCTTTGAACCGGGGATGTCTACGAAGACACACGGATGGGGACTTGGATTAACTGTGGTACAACGTATCATCCGTGAGTATCATCACGGCAGTATCCGCATGGTTAAAACGAGTCCTGAAGGTACGACTTTTGAAATTCGATTGCCGGTCGCGTGAACATCAATTAACGCGTGGTGTAAAGAGAACAGCGGAGACGGTTCTGTCCTGCTTTTCTGGAGCGCGGCTGTGCATTTTTACAACTTGAGTATGGCACAAGCACATCATATCTTATGGATTGACGATGAAATAGAAGCCTTACAACCGCACATTCGCGTGCTGCGCGAACGGGGTTACACCGTCACGCCTGTCACAAATGGCGAAGACGGCATCGCGCTTTTAACGAATAGCGATACGCAGTACAATGCCATTCTCCTTGATCAGGTGATGCCGGGTAAAGATGGGATGGCGACGCTTGATGCGATCCGTACGATTAACGCACAAATCCCGGTCATTCTCGTCACGCAATCGAGTGATGAACAATTTGTTGAGATAGCGCTCGGTAAACAGGTCACAGATTTTCTGGTAAAACCCATCGGTGTTGCCCAGATCGTCTCTACCCTCAAACGTGTCCTTGATCAGACGCAGATCGTCGTAGATCAGATCCCGAGCCGGTACACCGCGGATTTTAATGCGATCCGCACTCTGAAAGATTCCGCGCCCAGCTGGCAGGAATGGGTGGATATCTACCTCAAACTCTTACAGTGGGATTTAGTGTCTGAAAAACTCGCCGACGGTGGGTTAGAGGAGACACATCTTGGGCAAAAAAAGGAGTGCAACACCGAGTTCTCCGATTTTGTGGAAGCGAATTACGCCAACTGGGTCGCTGGCGGTTCGGATGCCCCACCCCTATCTGTTAATATCTTGGATCGGTACGTTATTCCCCAACTTCAAGCCGGAAAATCCGTCTATTTTATTGTGGTTGACTGCTTTCGCTTGGACCATTGGCTGGCAGTGGAATCGCTCCTGTACCCCTATTTTTCTATTGAACGTGAGTATAGTTTTTCAATCCTACCGAGTGCAACGATGTATTCACGGAACGCGCTGTTCAGTGGTTTATTCCCCGCGGAGATCGCGGAACGCTATCCGCAGTACTGGCAAGAGGAATCTGATGGCGACACAAGTACGAATCGCTACGAACGGCAGCTCCTTGGAGAACATCTTAAGCGCAGAGGTGTCAAGTTAAAATCAGCCCCTCAGTATTTCAAGATTTTTGACACCCGAGGTGGAAACACCTACAAAAAGCGGGTCGCTGCGAATACACGTGTTGAACTTTCGACGCTGGTTGTTAACTTCATTGATATTCTGACCCATCAACGTTCACAGTCAGATGTTCTACAACAACTCGCCCCTGATGTATCCGCTTTCCGGGCGCTCGCGCGTTCTTGGTTTTCACATTCCGTACTTTTTGATATTTTGCGTATGGTTGCAGCGCAGAACGCAACTGTAGTTCTTACCAGCGACCACGGGTCGGTCTTCTGCAACCGCGCCACCCGTGCACGTGGTAACCGCGAGACCACCACCAGTCTCCGGTTTAAAATCGGCACGAACCTCGGCTGCGAAAAGAACGAAGCCGTACATCTCCATAATCCAGGGGAATATCGGCTTCCCGCGGAAACCGCAAGTAAGGATTACATTCTCGCGAAAGACGATTACTATTTCGTCTATCCAAACGATTTTTATAAGTATAAACGGCAGTTTCAAGGAGGGTTCCAGCACGGTGGCATTTCAATGGGTGAACTCATAACACCCGTCGTAACCCTGACACCGAGGCTGTAAAGCGCGGCTCGGAAGCCGAGATTAAATCGCTATAATCTATGCCAAATTCACTTGAAATAACGGAGCACTGAGACACGGAAGGATCGTCTCACTACACGGGAATTTGGTGCCACTCCAGCCGGGGGTAACCGTATACTTGACGCTGTTTTGTAGCCCTCACGACTTTTGGCAACGCTGCCGATTTTTGACATGACAATATGAACCGAGGTGCCTCTTAAAAAAGGCACGATAGGAGGTAATAATGGAAAAGGAGATACTTATTTCTGATGATGAGTATGAAACACGCTGTGCGGTACTTGAGGAGGGGGTGCTAAATGAAATTTATATTGAACGGAAAGCAGCGGCGCAGACATTGGGAAATCTTTACAAAGGAAGAGTCGAGAACGTTTTACCCGGAATGCAGGTAGCCTTCGTTGATATTGGGCTGGACCGGCACGCCTTTCTACATATTTCTGATCTCAAATACGAGAGTGCTAACGAAGATGAAGCTGAAGATGAAAATGTGAATGGAAACCGGAAACTCGACAAAGATGTTGATACATTGGATTTGAAAGCAAAGCCTACTAAACAATCCCGTGGGGGGCGCGGGTTCCCATTTCTCATTAGCGACCTCATCTCAAAGCGGCAAGAACTTCTCGTGCAAGTCGGAAAAGAACCTATCGGGACAAAGGGTGCACGTGTTACCAGTAACATTACACTTCCCGGACGCTATGCCGTCTATATGCCAAATTCCTCTAATATTGGCGTGTCACGCCGGATTGAGTCTGCCACTGAACGAGATAGGTTGCGCAATATGGCAAAGACGGTTAAGGCGGATGTTGAGGGCGGCTTTATCATACGGACTGCCGCGGAGGGGTTAAACGAGACCGAATTTGCATCTGAAATCCGATACCTCATCAACCAGTGGAAGCAGGTCAGTGAGCGTGCCAAGCAGAAATCGGCTCCCAGTCTCGTTAGTAAAGACCTGAGTTTTACGAACAGGATTGTCCGGGATATGCTGACCAAAGATGTCAAGCAACTCCTCATTGACTCAAAGGCGGGCTATCAAGAAACGATGGACTATGTCTCTTCTGTGATGCCTGATTTGAAACCGAGGGTCTCGCTTTATAAGGACGATGCGACCCTTTTTGATGCCTATGGTGTTGAGCGGGCACTCAAAGAAGCACTCAGTGAGAAAATTTGGCTCAAGTGTGGTGGGCATATTATCATCCAACAGACTGAAGCCATGGTCTCCATTGATGTCAACACTGGACGGTTCGTCGGGAAATCTGATCCTGACAACACGATTCTCAGTGCCAACCTTGAGGCGGTTGAGGAGGTCGTCCGCCAGATTCAATTACGTGATCTCGGCGGCATTATCGTCGTTGATTTCATTGATATGGAAGAGGCAGCGCATCGCAAGCGCGTCTTCAAGATGTTACAGGAAGCACTTCGGAAGGACCGCGCCCGTACCAACATCCTCCATTTCTCAGACTTAGGACTCGTTGAGATGACGCGCCAACGCACCCGGCCGAGTCTCTCTACGCTACTTATGGAAGAATGTCCCTACTGCGATGGACATGGCACTGTCCTATCCATCGAAACCGTCGTCATTCAGCTGCTCCGTGCGGTTAAGATGGCGCATAACCAGTCGGGACACTCGGAACTACGCGTTATCGCCAACGACTATGTTGTCTCGCATATCAAGGCGCAGATGGCGAATAAATTGCGGGATCTCAAGAAGTCGTTGAAATTAGATTTAACGCTGGAAGCGGATGCCGATCTGCACCTCGAAGATTATCGGATCTTCGTCGGCAGGGGTGAAGAACTGTTTTTGGATTAAGGGGTTATTCGTTGTCAGAGGAAATCGTTATCAGTTGTCAGTTGTCAGTTGTCAGTTAAAGAGGTATCTGATTAAACCGTACCCCTCTTTTACTGACAACCGATAACCGATAACTGACAACTACTGAAAACTGAAAACTATAAAAACCGAACTGACAACTGAAAACTGAAAACTAATTGACATTGGTGCGTTTTGGGGGTATAATTTAAGCAGAAAGGAGTGATGTTGAAAAATGTATGCAGTTTTTGCGAGCGGTGGGAAACAGCATCGCGTAGAAGTGGGAAACTTGATTGATATTGAAAAACTTGACGCGGATGTTGGCGAAAGTGTTATATTCCCATCTGTCTTGGCTGTCGTTGATGATGACGGTCAGTTGCAAGCTGGCTCGCCCTACCTTGAAAATACCGCCGTTACAGGCGAGGTAGTTCAACAAGCACGCACGAAAAAGACGATTGTGTTCAAATCGAAACGACGTAAGGGGTACAAACGCAAATTAGGTCACCGTCAATCGTTTACACGCGTGAAAATTACCGCAATCGGCGCGGTGGAGGAAGAATCTGATGGCTCATAAGAAAGGCGGCGGAAGCACGCGAAACGGACGCGACAGTATCGGAAAACGACTCGGTGTCAAGAGATTTTCTGGAAGCTATGTCACCGCAGGAAGCATTCTCGCCCGGCAACGTGGGACTCATATACACCCCGGCAACAACGTCGGTCTTGGAAATGATTATACGCTCTACTCGAAAATTAATGGATATGTATGGTTTGAGCGGAAAGACAAGTATCGCCGGAAGGTGAGTGTCTATACAGAGCGTCCTGAATTTTAGCGAAGACCTCCGCACCAGGAACGAACGACGAGAAGCCTCGCCTTAGGGTGCTGCATCGCGCGCCACCCGAGCGAGGCTTTTTTACTCCAAGATTCCCGAATGTTCACATAATTCTAAAGCAGTCTCTTGCTGCAAAACGGATAGGAAAAGACCGATATGAGATGGATAATCTACCTCATCACCTTAACAACAATGCTTGGATTGCTCGGGTGCGGTGGGCAATTGCAGCAACTCGCCGTAGAAACAATGCAAAACGCGCAAATCGCGCTCTCCTCCGCGGAGGCGATGGGCGCGCAGGAAACCGCAGGGGCACCGCTCAGCACCGCTCAAGAGCTGTTTACTACTGCTGAAAATGCGATGAACGCTGGTGATGCGGAACAGGCATATCGGCTGGCACTGCGTGCCTATCTCCATGCCCGCATCGCAACTGAAACCGCTATTGCTGTGCGCGAGGAAGCACTCCTTGAAGAGGTAGAAGCGCAACTCACGCTCGGCGAACAGAGTGTTGCTGAGGCCCTCCAGAGGCTTGCGTTGATAAAAGCAGAACTTGATGCATTGCGTGACGAATAAAAGTGAGTTATCAGTTGTCAGTATTTGGTAGGTGCGGCACGGTGATCTCACATGCGAGTGTTTGTAGGTAAAACTTGGGTTAAAGCTTCACTATCACGGTTGAGGATGAAGTCATGAAATTTTACGGATGGCTACTCTTATGCACTTGCCTCGTCGTTTTTGGATGTACGAAACCAGAGATTGATGAAGTTATGCTGGCGACGCAGTTCCAAGACGGGCAACAAGCCATTAATAATGCAGCTGAATTGGGAGCCGAATCTTTGGTGCCAGAGGAATACGGCCGCGCAGTGAAACTCATGAGTTTCGCTCGGAACTCGCAAGAGAAGTCGGATATTCCGCAGAGTTATGAGTTCGCGTATCAGGCGGAATTGGTGGCACTGATCACTATCGCAAAAGCACGACAACACCACGCGAAGCAGAAGGTCATCTCTATCCGAGAACAGATATATCAACAGGCCCTAAAGATACAGGAGTATGAACTCGAAATCGAACGTATCCGTCAAGCGATCACCGAAGAGCAGTTTGCTCGGGCTTTGAGATCAGGTGATGAGAGCCAACAACAGGTAGAACAACTCTCAGCCGAAATTGCGGATTTAAGAACAAAACTACGTCAAGCCGAACTCCGTGTCCCGATTGCCGGTTTAGAGTTGCTTGTGAATATTACGGTAGATATTTATCCTGCCATTAAGGAGACCGCTGACTACGAACGCGTTCAAACGGCGGTCGCTTCTATAACGAATCTTATTGAACAAAAGGCGTTTCTTGATGCCGAAGATGCCACGACTGATGCCCAGAGACTCGTGAATGATCTTTACCAATTGGCGGTGCAAAAACGAGAAGCAGAGGGGACGGCAAAGGCGAACGCGCAAATCGCAATCGCGCAGGTGGAAGTTATCATCCAACGTGCGCAAATCCTCAATGCCACTCAACATGCGCCGAAGCAGCTGCAAGAGGCGAGTGCACAACTGCAAAGCGCGAAACAGGCATTGGACGCGAATCGCTATGAGCAGGCGCAGCAGTCCGCACAACAGGCGCGACAATCCGCCGACGAGGCTGTCGCAACTGCGGAGGTCAGGGAATATAGGCAACGCGCCCAGCAGGAATTAAATACGCTGATAGCACGTGCCCGACGGGCTATTGAGGGTTTAGGCGAAAAGATCGCCGCGCAGACTGAGACACAGGTGCCGCAGCTGGAAGCAAAACTTTATGAACTCGCAAATTCGGCGTACGAAAAATCGCAATCCGCATTCGCTGCTAAGGAATATGACGACGCGATTAAAGCAGCTACGGAGGGAGAAGATTACCTACGACGCGCCATTGCAGGCACAGAGCGGGTAACATCGGCGAAGTCAGATTTGCTGCTCGCCGCGAAGCGGATTCCTAAGGCTGCCGTCACACAACAAAGCGATAGTATCCTAATCCGTGTTAGCGGTAATGCGTTTGCCTACGGGAGCACACAGATCCGACCAGAATTTATTGATACGTTCGCGCAGCTTGCAAAAGTCCTACGAACGGCTGGATTCAGTAAATATCCGGTACGCATTGAGGCGCACACCAGTTCTTTAGGAAATGCAAGGGTCAATCAAAGTGTAAGTATGGGGCGCGCGGATTCAATTAAGAGATTCCTCACTACGGACGGGCGGGTAGACGCAGGACGGATTACCGCAGTAGGCTTAGGAGAGACCCGACCTATTGTTGAGGAGGGACCGAACAAAGAAGAAAAGAACCGCAGGATTGATGTTATCATCAAGACTAACTGAAAAATTGTGCAACATGTAGATCCTTATGTCGTCCATCAGATCGCGATGAATCTGTTTGGAGACAGATATATTATCATTTACGGAAATACAATTCAGTTCCACAACCACTGCTACCACGTGCGATGTATCAACACACCGAGACACACGCATCGCGGGCACTACTACTTAGAGGACGCGAATACTGGCTTGGCTATGTTAAATGATATTGATTTCGCACCTCCCGGAGCGTATGGTGTCATTTTCGAGCCGCAGACCGGCGATATAATTGATTGCGAGACAGTGCCCAACCCTCTAAAAGATAGTGGCGACCTATAGACAGACAACCGATCTACAAACATAATATGGACTATACCGACAACACTGCATCAACACAACAAGAGACTATCCTCATTTTGGATTTCGGTTCGCAATACACGCAGCTGATTGCACGGCGCGTCCGCGAGCAAAATATCTATTGCGAAATTCACCCGTATACACTGACGCTGCCCGAAATAGAGGCTATCGCGCCCAAGGGGATCATTCTCAGTGGCGGACCTGCAAGTGTCTATGAGACGGATGCCCCGAAAATTGATGCGAAACTCTTTAATCTCGGCATACCTGTATTAGGTATCTGCTACGGCATGCAGCTCATGGCAGTGCTCTTAGCGGGTGGGAAGGTACATCCAGCCACTGAACGCGAATACGGGCACGCTCCGCTTCAAGTGCTTAGCAAAACGGATCCGCTTTTTGAGGGACTCTCTTCCTGCTTTTCTGCTTGGATGAGCCACGGCGATCGGATTGAGGCACCTCCCATCGGTTTTGAAACAATTGCACAGACAGAGAATGCCCCTATCGCTGCTATGGTAGATACCGAACGCGCGTTTTACGGTTTACAATTCCACCCGGAGGTGGAGCATACCCAAGATGCTGACCGGATTTTGGCGAACTTCACGCGGGAGATATGCGGGTGCCGCAATACGTGGACGATGCGTGCTTTCATCGCACGCGCGACAGCACAAATACAGGAACAGGTCGGTGATGCGCGCGTCCTCTGTGCAGTCAGCGGCGGTATTGATTCAATGGTGCTGGCGACGCTGCTCCATCAGGCGATAGGCGCCGCGCTCGTATCCGTTTTTGTGGATAATGGACTCCTCCGAAAAGACGAAGCCGCTGAGGTCATCAAAACTTGCAAACAGATCGGGATTCCTCTTGTCGCTGTTGATGCAGTAAAGCCGTTTCTTGATGGGTTGGCAGGGGTTACGGACCCGGAGCAGAAGCGAAAGGTCATCGGGGCACAGTTCATTGAAACTTTCAAACACTCGGTGGCAGAGATGGGACATAATTTCCGTTTTCTCGCACAAGGCACGCTCTATCCTGATGTCATAGAAAGCGTCTCTGTCAAGGGACCATCTGCTACGATTAAGACGCACCATAACGTTGGCGGGCTGCCATCCGATATGCCGTTTGAATTGCTTGAGCCGTTCAGGGAACTGTTTAAGGATGAAGTGCGAGCCGTTGGGGCAGAACTAAATGTTCCATCACATGTCCTTGGACGACACCCGTTTCCTGGACCTGGGCTTGCTGTCCGCATTTTAGGTGAGGTAACCTATGAGCGTTTGGAGATACTCCGGGCAGCGGATGCGATTTTTATTGCTGAGATTAAAGCGGCAGGCTTGTACGACCAGATTTGGCAAGCATTGGTGGTGCTTTTACCTGTCAAGAGTGTCGGGGTGATGGGAGATGCACGCACTTACGAAAACGCTGTGGCACTCCGGGCAGTCACCAGCAGCGATGCGATGACAGCGGATTGGGCGCGTATCCCGCCGGATGTACTCGCGAGAATCTCGAATCGGATCATCAATGAGGTGCAAGGCATCAACCGTGTCGTTTACGATATTAGTTCAAAACCGCCAAGCACGATTGAGTGGGAGTAGCGGATTAGCCGTCAGCCGTCAGCCGTCAGGGCGGTTTTTTCTACGAAAAAACCTGTCAGCGGTCAAAAAAAATAGCGGTCAGTTTTCAGTTCTAATATTCCTTAGTAAAGCAGTTAACATCTTCTTGAGACTAACGATTGTGTCGATTAACTCAACATACTGAATATCATTGAGGTATTTCAGGTCGTGAGCGAGAAGAGTAAGATATTCTGTCTCACTTGTTGACCCCATTGCTATCTGAAGAAAACGGGCGAATTCAGCGGAGCTATCTCTTCCACAGCCTTCAGCGATATTTGTTGGGATTGAAGCACAAGCGCGACGGATTTGACTTGTGAGTCCATATATCTCATCGCGCGGGAATTGAGATGTTAACTCGTATATCCGTAAAGTTAAATCGTGAGATCTGCTCCACACCTGTAATCTCCTGAAATCCCGCATACTTTCTCCTAATAACTGACCGCTAAAGGCTGACGGCTGACAGCCGACGGCTAATACACCTGCGATGCCGCATGAACAGCCGTACCGGGTGCCACGCTATGCCCGAACTCGATCAGCAGTTTCTCTAATGCGTTGAGAACAAGCATGACATTCCGCTCATTAGCAGATTCGCCCATCAGTCCAATTCGCCACGCCTTTCCAGCAAAGGTCCCCAAACCGGCGCCGATCTCTATCCCGTAATCCGTAATTAAACGTTTCCGAATGGTCGCGTCATCAATACCGTCGGGGATGCGCAGCGTGGTTAGCATAGGCGCGCGGTAACCCTCTTCCGCTGCGGGCTGCAATCCGATCGCTTTTGCACCTGTGAGGAGCGCGCTGGCGTTGAGTTCATGTCGTTCATAACGCGCCGCCAACCCTTCTTCTAAAACGACGCGTAGTGCCTCTCGTAAGGCGTAAATCATTGACATCGAAACCGTGTGATGATAACTCCGTTTCTCGCCGTGCCAATAGTTTTCAAGAAGTGTCATATCGAGATAGAAACTCTGGATAGGTGTTTTTCGGTTCCGAATTACATTAACAGCGCGTTCATTGAAACTGATGGGCGAGAGTCCGGGCGGACCGGCGAGGCATTTTTGCGTGCAGCTATAGGCAATATCAATACCGCGGGCATCCATGTCCACAGGCTGTCCACCGAGAGAGGTTACGCAGTCAGCGAGAAAGAGGGCGCCGCTGCTGTGTGCGATCTCAATTGCATCTGCCAAGGGCTGAAGGATACCGGTAGAGGTCTCTCCATGCACCAACGCAAGTAGTTTCGGGGCAGAAGTCTTGGCGACGGCTTCGGCAATCTTTTCGGTGGGAATGTGTGTGCCCCACTCGGCTTCTACAGTTGTAACGACCCCGCCGCAGCGTGCAGCGATGTTGGCGATCCGCTCGCCAAAGTAGCCGTTGATACCCACAACGACGCCATCGCCAGGTTCAACAACATTAGCAAGAGCGGCTTCCATACCTGCGGTTCCAGTCCCTGAGACTGGTAAAGTCAATCTGTTTTGGGTTCCAAAGACTTGGCGGAGCAGTGCCACCGTGTCATCCATCACTTCGACAAATTTGGCATCTAAGTACCCCAGCATCGGGGTCGTCATTGCTTTAAGAACCCGCGCGTTGGCTTCACTCGGTCCGGGACCGAGCAGCACGCGCGGTGGCACTATTAATTCATCATACACTGTTTAGCAGGCTCCTCAGACGTCGTCTAAATCGCGAATTTTCGGGATTAGGGGTTTCAGGATTCAGGCGGGTTCATAAGAACGGAGGATACCTGACGGCATCCTCCTTTAGCGTTTAGAGAAGCCCCGCTCAGGAGAGCGGGGCTGCAAGAAACTGGAAACTCTGGCGATTATTCGCCACCGCCAGCGCGGTCAGCACCCTCGCGAATTTCCAGGTTGTTTGCTCGCATATAACTCAGGATAACCTGTACCTGGTTCTGAGCATACGTGAGAGCACTATTGACTTTTGTATCAACCGGCTTATTGACTTCATATTTTGCCCAGAGACGGTTGAAGTATTCCAAAGCGTCGTTGAAATATATATCGTCGGCGTCCGCCAACACCATGTAGGCTTCACCGATCTGCACGAGACCGAGGTCGGCGTATTTGCTGGTCGGGTAGGCTTCAATAATCTTCTTGAACGCCTCGATAGTGGTTTCAACCTTCGTTTTCTGTTCATCGCCACTTGCGAGTTTCGCCTCAGTCAGCATCAGATTTGCCACATCGTATTCGTAGTAAGCGAGCGCGTTGGCAGTATCGTTGAGATAGCCTTGCGCTGTCGATTTCGATTCGGCACCGATGCCCGGTGTGTTAATCGCTCTCTGGTAGTGATCAATTGCCTGTTGATAGAGGCTGATACGTGCTGCTTGCTCGATACCTTCCTCCGAACCGGCGTTGAAGTACTTGTTACCGATATTGATAAGCGCATCAGCGGTGTACTTGCTATCTGGGTACTCCGCAGCGAGTGCTTCATTGGCGGCGAAGAGTCGATCGTACCAACGCTGCTGTGCCTCGGCATCGCCTGCTTCTTCGGCGGCTTCACTGAGCAGCTGCGCACAGGTTGAGATCGCATACAACGATTCAGGCGCGCTCGTGTGGTTTTTATCCACTTGGCGGACCTTCTCGTATTCTGTAATAGCGTTCTCAAATTGTTGCGAAGCGAAGTAGGATTCACCGACGTGATATTGCCAATAAGCGGCATCTTTAGCGTTTGGATAGCGACTGACCATATCACGGAACACGTCTGCAGCAGCGACAAAATAATCGACCGCTTTCTCAGACATCTCACCGTCCATACCTACCTGCATCCGACCCAACTCAAAGTTCGCGGCGGCGAGGTAGTTCAGAGAGGTCTCTGTGTTCTTACGGAGTGCATCCGATTGCGGGAACAAGCCTTTATCGACGTGGGCGACAAACGTTGTTAGCGGTGTGAGCGCGCTTACCAAGTCTTCTGGCAGTTTCACGCCGATACCGACAGAGTAGAAGATCTGACCGGCTTGGAACAGCGAGTTCTGCACGTACGGAATCACTGTCTTCTTATCGGCTTTTTCAACCGGTGCTGCGATTGAGCTCACTTCAAAGAAGGAGCCGGCAGCTTGGCGGCTCGTATCAATGTACGGTTGGAGGTCGGTTCCGGGTGCGTTAGAGAAAAGGGAGCGCGCTTTGTCGGAATAGAGGAAACCGAGGTTGTACTGCGCAGCGGCTTTTTCTGCGACACTTGCATTCGGGTTCGACTTCGTCCGGTTAAGTGCTTCCACCGCTTCAGCGATGGCTTCGTCTAAGCGTCCCAATTCGACATAAAGCGTCGAGCGACGGATGCCAGCATCAGCGACCATTGATGCGATATTCGTGTTGTCTGAACCGCTGTACTCACCGACGAGGGTTTGGAAGGTTTCCAACGCTTTATCGGATTGTTTGAGTTTGTCCTGATAAATCAGTCCCATTCGGTAGTAGGATTGCGCTTTTGTGAGCGGATCCTCGACCAATTCAATAGCGTTCTGGTAGCTCATCAAGGCGTCCTGATTTGCTTGGAGTTGTTCCTCTTGCGCGAAAGCCATTGCGAAGTAGGAACGCCCCTTCAGGTCAACGTCTTCAGTATTTTCAATAATGTACTGGTACTCTTGCACCGCGGCGGCGTGGTCGCCAAGGGTGCCGTTGAGTTCAGCGAGCCGTGAGTGTGCTTGGAAGACAAGCATCTTCCGCGCTTCATCCTCGGTTTTGCCTTCCTGCGCCGTAACCCGTCGGAAGGCATCCGCTGCACCTTTAGAGTCCTCTAACCCTAACAAGGCTAAACCTGCAGTGTAATTAGCACTGATCAGGTTATTCGCGTCATTCGTCAGCGTTGATACTTTTTCAGCAGCACTAACGGCGTTCTGGAAGCTCAGTTTCTTGCTACCAGCATCTGTTGCGGCTTGTGCGATTTGATAGTGACACACGGCTGCTTGGTATTGGGCGTTCGGGGCGAGTTCGCTATTCGGGAAGGTTTGCACGAAGAAGAGATACTCGGCGAGGGCTTCGTCGTAGCGTTTTTCACCGTAGTAGGTGTGCCCAATCTTCAATTGTGAACGACTGCGTACCTCTTCTGGCGCGCCGGTATTTTCAACAACACGTTTCAAAGAAGCCACGAGCATATCAAGGTCAACCTCTTCGCTCGTGTTTTCAATTGCGGTCGCTTTAATCAATTCAATTTGGCCGAGTGCCTTCAGAACGAGTTCGCTGTCGCTCGATCCAAATTTTTCGTGTGCTTCGTCAACGAGCGAAAGGATGAGGGTCCATTTTTCCGTATCGTTCTGTTTTTGTGCGGCATCACGATAGGCGAGTGCCAAGCCGTAGTAGGCCTCAACGGCGTTAGGGCTATCGGGATAGTCGGTAATCACGCGTTTGAAGGCGGCTTCTGAGGATGCCAAGAGTTCCGGTTTTTCGGAAGCCACTCGGTAGTAGCAGAGCCCGACGAGATAGAGTGCATCGTCGGCATATTCACCGGCTGGATTACCATCAACCACAGCTTGGTACTGGACAGCGGCTTCTTCAAACCGTTCCTCTGCGCGGAGCAGGTCAGCGAGTTTGATTTCTGCCAACGAGCGGTTGTCAGCATCGGCGAGTTTGTCTAAAATCGTGTTGTAGTAGTCAATGGCGCCCTCTTTATCGCCTTCTTTAACATGACTGTTAGCAACGAGGAGGAGTGCGCGTTCGTAGTATTCGCTCGTTTCTGGGATAGAGGCGTACCGTTCGCGCGCTTGCAGCCAGTTACCGAGCATCTCGTGGGAGAGTGCTTCGTTCATCAGACAGGCTTCTACCCGTGCGCCCCGTTCACTGAAGTCGTCATAACGTTCCTCAGCGACCCCGGGGAGGAAGGCATCGTCATTAAACATAGCGACGGCTTGTTGATAGGCTGCAACAGATTTCTGAAGGTGTTCTTGATTGAAGCCTTCGCCAGCATCACCTTCCTGATACCCTTCAGGTTTCGCGGCTTCGTAATAGGAACGACCTTCAAAGAATTTACCCATCAACTTGACGAGATGGAACTTCGGTAGATCGCGGTATTCCCACAACTTGGCATATTCTTCGGCAGCTTCAACGTACTGTTTGAATTCCGTCCGTTTGATGTCGGCGAACCGGAGTTGTACCTCTGCTGCGAGGATGTCGAATTCGTTATCGTTTTTGTTCTTTTCGATAAACTCACGGGCAACCGTTTCGAGTTCTTCCTGGCGTCCCAAATCGTTCAGTGCCCAAATCGCGCCGTAGAGCGCGTGCGGTGCGACGGGGTCTTGCGGGTATTCGTCAATTGTTTTTTGATACCACTGCAAGGCGAGTTCGAGTGTCGCGATACTGGTTTCGGTCTCTCCAGCATTCCGTTGATTTGTGCCGAGTTTGTAGTAGGCTTCACCGATTTGGTAGGAGCAGTAAGGGATGAAATCTTCCGATTCTGGATGTTCGTTGATAACGCGTTCGTAAGCGACTGTCGCCTCGCTCCAGTTATCTAAACGGAAATGGCTATCGGCGATACCGATTTTCGCATCGGCGATGAATTCACTTTCCGGATATTCTTCGAGGAGTGTGGTGTAGGAGGCGATTGCGTTTTCATAGTCACCCTGATCGGAGTAAGTCCGACCGATAGCGGACTGGATTTCGGCTTGCAATTCGCGGTCAGCAGTGTTTTGGAGTGCCAACTCATAGTTGACGCGCGCGTTGTCATAGTCTTTTTGACGCGAGTAAATCGCACCTTGGTCAAAATACGCTGCTGTGACGTATTGGCTCTCCGGGAACTGCGTGATGAAGTTCGTATACCGCCCGATCGCCTCATCGTCGCGACCGAGTTGGTTCAAACTGAAAGCCGCTTTATACATCGCTTCGGCTTGCAGCTCGGGATAATTCTTGTATTCTTCTGTCGCAATCTTGTCGAATTCCTGATAAGCCTGTTCATAGTTGGATTCGTTGAGGAACGACTGTGCAATGAAGTATTGTGCATCGTCCTTAAAATCAGAATTCGGGAAACCGTCAAGAACAGATTTGAAGGCTTGACGCGAGTCTTCGTAGTTCTGCAGTTTATAGTTCAGCTGCCCGATAGTATACCAAGCATTCTCAACGAAAAGACTGTTCGGGAAGTTCTCAATCAGCTGCATGAACTTCGGTTCAGCGAGTTCAAACTGCTCGGTTCGGTAAAGGATGTGCCCCCAGAGATATGTTAATCCCTCTTGGTGTTTCGGAATCGTTGCTGTCGGCGCAACCTTTTCAATGTACTCAATCGCCGTATCGTAGTGATTGACATCACCAGACTGTTCGGCGAGGCGTGCGTAACAGACACCGATTTTATAGTTGGCGAGCGTGTTAAAATCCTTGTCAATAACTTCGGTTTTCACACCACGCTTCGTTGATTCTTCGAGTGCCTCGGTATACTTGGCAATTGCGCCTTCATAATCCGCTTGCCCGTAGAGGTCTTCAGCGGAATTGTAGAGCTGCTCCACCTTTTTCGAGCTGCCCATCATGAAGGGTGACAGGAGCGCGACGACTAAGGCGAGACCTCCAATAATGCCCAAAATCCTTGGGTTCATTATATTCTCCTTGTGTAAATGGCTGTCAGCCGTCGGCTGTCAGCAATCAGTAACTGGCTATTAGTAAAAATAGATATCAACTTTCAGCAAAAATAACTATCAGTTGTTAAAAAGAGATGCTTGGTTTTCCCTGAACCTCTTAACTGACTGCTGACTGCTAATTACTACAACTCTATTGGATCATAAACCGCTGCGACGGATAACATCTCCAGCGGTACATCTAACAATTTTTCTGATATTTGTGAAAAACCTTTGGATTCACTGCGTTTGCGTTCATACTGTTGGAGTGCGTGCTGTCCTGTGTTGATACCTCGCAACAATAGCAAGGTGTACCTACCCTCGGTTAGGACATCTCGACTCGTCAGGCGTGCCCAGATTGCCCCTTGTGTAGGGGATTCCGCATAAGCCAGCAATGCCGAATCAATGCCCAAGGCGACGTTCGGCGGCGCGTCTGAACTATTCTTACGGAGTTTAGCAAAGATATATCCATCTACCATCGGTTCATCTGTGAATTTCCAGACATCGGAGCCAGAATCTACAGTCGGTGTCTCCGTTGTCCGTTCAGAGTTCATATTTCGGCGGATGCCGATCGGGTGTGCCGCAGTCTGATCCTGCTCCGTAGCAAGTGTTACGGCAGGTTGTAAGGCGGATGGCAAGCGTACATATTCTCCGGTATTGTGTAGCGAAACTTGTGTTAAAAGAAGCGGTGCTGCAATCAACAGCGTCACCGCTAACGCGAGAACATAGTACGGTAAAGCGTGTCGTCTTATGGAGATAAATCTGCTTGGACGGAAATGATCCGTGTATCGGTACATCTGTGTCAGCAGCTGCCATCCGAGACGCGTCGCGACTGCAGCGAACCGTTGATGCGGTGCAGTTGGCGCACTGTGTTCAATACGTTGCTGAAGTTGCGTTGTGAACTGAGTATAATAGGCATCGGACGCATCCGGTTCAACGTAGAAGTTTTTCAGGAGGTGCCGCGTTTTTTTCAGGTCGGCGACTTCTCGTTGGCACGGTTGACAGGAACGGATATGTGCCGCAACAACCGCTGTCTGCCGTTCCGATAGCGTCCCATCTATATAGTCAGAGACAAGGCGTTCTATTTTATGACACTTCGTTCTCATTGATATTCTCCACGACATTGCGTGCAGTTAGTTAATTTGAGCGGTGTCCAACTAAAACTGTGGTGCTAAATCGCACTGGCTTCCATGTAGGGTTTGAGTAGCGTTCGGAGTTTCTTACGTGCATAGTGTAACCGAGAACGGACTGTCCCTTCGGAGCAGTTAAGGATTGAAGCGATCTCTGCGTGCGTTAACCCTTCAAATTCATGGAGGATTACCACTGTGCGATGCTTAAGCGACAGACTATTGACTGCTTCTGTGACGTATTGCCGGAGTTCAGCTTTTTCTGCCTGCGCGTGCGGGTCATTTGCAAGCTGCACGTGGTAGCGGGTGGACACCTCGTATGCTGTTTCTGGTGTTGTCTCAATTGTGGTTTCGCGGTGCCGTTCTCTGCGTCTGACGAAGTTAAGAGCCTCGTTCACGGCGATCCGGTAGAGCCAGGTCTCGAAAGCGGCATCTCTCCGGAACGTGTGAATTGAGCGGTAAACCTTAATAAAGGTCTCCTGCATCACGTCGTCAGCATCAGCATGGTTCTTGGTAATCTGCACGGCGAGACGGTACACCATCCGTTTATATCTTTCCACTAAGGGGGCAAGGGCTGTCTCGTCGCCTTCACAGAGATCGGCAATGAGCAAAGCTTCCGTTCTATCCACCGAACTTTCTCCTCAAGATTTCTAACTGATTCATGGGTTAGACAACACTTTTTCAAAAACCGTTCAAAAAATTTTGGTTCTCAGTTTTCAGTATATTTTCACAAGATTTTTGACTGCATTATAACATTAATGCAGGAATTGTGTAAAGGAAATAGTTTTCGGTTCTCAGTTCTCAGTTTTCAGAGGGAGTAGTTCTCAGGGGAAATAGTTGTCAGTTATCAGTTGTCAGAGGAAATAGTTATCAGTAGTCAGTAGTCAGTAGTCAGTTATAAGAGGTTTTTGATGATCCGAAAGCCTCTTTTTCTCGCTGCGAGGCAGATTGATAACTCTTAAAACTGACTGCCTATTGCTGATGGCTGACTGCCATTCTTTCTGAAAACTGAAAGGTTTTTTTGAAAAAAAACCGAACTGAAAACTGAAAACTACTGACAACTGACAACTGACAACTGTGCCGAAAAAAAAAGGCAGCGCATTAAAAATACGCTGCCCTTGTTAATCGAAATAGCCTCGATTTTACTCTTTACCCTTAGTTGTAAAGGTTACACTAACTTCAGTTTCGTTACCAGCAGCGTCGGCGACTTTACCTTTGATAACATAGGTCGTCTCGTTGCCGATTTCTTTGCCCTTGACGAGCTCGAGTGTGCCTTTGTTCCCTTCAACTTTGCCGAGCCAGCCAACATCGTCGCCAGCTTCAGTCTGCAGTGCGATGTTACCAGAGACATCTTCACTGAAGGTAACTTCGATCATCCCGTCACCATTGATTGCTTCGGGATCAACATCTTCGTCGCCATCAGAGACGGTTCCGCCAGTGACTTCGGGAGCCGTGTTGTCTGCGGCTTTAACAGTGTAGCTCAAAGAAGTGCTACCGCCACCGTTTGTCCAAGAGACGTTGAGCGTGAGTGCGCCTTCTGGGAACGGCCCCGTGACTGTACGGGTTTTACCGGAACCTGCGACGGCCCCTGGGCTCACCGTTACATCGCCAGGATCACTGCTAAAGGTAAGTGTAATGGTAGCATTCGCGGCAATCTCCGAGCCTCCCGCCGGTGCTGCTGATGAAAATTCAGCTGCTGCGGCTTCTTCTTCTTCTGTATCACCGCCGCCACAACCGACTATAAGCGAGAGCGCAAACAGGGCTGCCAATACTAAAGCGAAGGTTCTAAACAATTTTGCCATTAGAGTTAACTCCTTAAATTGTAAGTTTATCAAAATCACCCTTCGGATAGGGTGTCCTAAAGCTTTCGGTCCTTTCCCATTAACACTTATGAAACTGTGTTCTTGGGAAATTTTTGGTTCCGCTTTCGGTGTTGATTGTACAATTCAACACTGTATGGAACCCACGATCATATTCTCGTTAAGTCGAGTAACGTTGGGCTATTTCGTTTGTTGTTCTCGTCGCAGTGCGTCAAGAACGAACCGACACGTTGAGAACAGAATTTCGCGAGGACAGTTAACTGTAAAAAGATTCCATTGGAACGTTAAACGCCTCGCCCGAAAGTCAATATCTAAACGAGTACCTTAAAGTTTAGCAAAAATTGCAAACTTTGTAAAGGTAAAATACGGATTTTTCCGAAATTATACAAAAATTAGTCTCTTTTGTCAAGAGAAAACTTCATTATTATGCAAATTCTACCTTAAATCTAAACGTTGTCAAGAAAAAAAGATACGCGCCTATAACGCCTAACCGAAAAGAGGTCCCCCATTTCGTATGCCTTAATTATACTACATTTTTAAGGTGTTGGCAAATCTTTTTCAATAGCCATCAGCGGTCAGCAAGGATAGCTGACCGCTATTCTCCCTCAAAGAGTCCCATCTGTTCACTTGCAGTACCGCTCGCGTAGGTCTCAAGACGTTCTGGGTGTGTCAATACATCGACGACCTTATCAACCTCAGTCGGTGCGAACGGAAACGCGCCCGTCCTGATGAGTTCCCGGGGTCCCTCGCTCAGCGGGTGCTGTATATCCCACCGACACGCCAGCACTGCTCTGTCTTGGCGTTGTGCGTACCGCGCCGTATGCATCGCGCCTCCAGTTTTGGGTGCCTCAACGACAATTGTCGCCATAGAAAGTCCACTAATAATACGGTTCCGTTGAATCAGATTGCCCGGCGACGGTGTTGATGGGAAGGGGTGTTCCGAAAACAGGCAACCGTGCTCATAGACCTTCATCGCGAGTGGATTGTTCTGCGCTGGGTAGATCGCTGACAAATCTGTACCGATGACCCCGACGGTTTTTCCCATCCCCGCAAGTGCGCCGGAATGCGCGTACGTATCAATACCGGCGGCGAGTCCACTGACAATCGTAAATCCAGATAGGACGAGTTGTGTCGCAAGTGAGAGCGTCAACTGGATCCCTTCTATACTCGGTGCCTTGCTCCCTACAATCGCCACACACCGTTCATCAGGTTCGGTTAATGTGCCGACGCTGCACAAAATGCCTGGCGCGTCGGGGAGGTGCTTCAGTTGGGAGGGGTAGGTGGCATCTTCAGGACACATCACCCGGACCTCCTGATCTCTGAGTGCGTCGAGTTTTTCGCGAAATGTCGGGAAATTACCTGATGCCGTGAGTATCCGTGAGGCGAGCACTGGGTTAAAGGAGGGCAACCGCGCGATTTCTGGGAGTTCTGCTTCAAAGATTGCCTGCGCGCTCCCGAAACGTGCTATTAACCGTCTAATCCGCACGCTGCCAAGCCCTTCAACCGAGGCGAGGGCTAACCAGTATTCGAGAGGCGTTTGCTTTTCTGATTGTGTCATGGGTGTTATCAGTTTTCAATTTTACCTAATTTGAACGTCAAAACGCATTGGGAGCGATTCAAGGTCACATCTGCTGTGAATACTTGATACAGTATAACACAAACGCGGGTAGATGTCAAATTGGCAGTTAGTCTGCTGCAGGACTGTTTAGTTTTAGGTAAATTGTAAGTCTGAACTGTGATTTCTGTGATTTTTGTGATAGGGTCTCTGCTGAAATTTTTCGCGAAGTATCCGGTGCGGTAAGGAGACCGCACCATAGGTGTCAATTTAGGGATTTTTCGTTCGATTCTCGTCCTATTAATTCTGAACTGTGATTTCTGTGATTTTTTTGATTTTTGTGATAAGGTCTGTGATGGGAAATAAGCTGCTGATTGTGGTGTTGAAGTTTCTACAGAGATGCCGTTCCTACGGAACTGAAGAGGGTTTTGAAGTCATCAAGGTTTCCGCGTAGTATCCGGTTCGGTTAGAAACCGAACCTACCGGCCTGGGGGTCGCGACGGTTATTTTTTCTTAAATTGACAGTTATGGTGCGGTAAGGAGACCGCGCCTACCGGGCCTGGGAAAATGTAGAATTACCGATCTATTTTTTTAGACTTCATCTAACCGGTTAGTTTGAGTTGGAGGCAGAATGTGTATCTATTTCTTCTAAGCTTTGCGCGGTTATGGCTTGCTCTAAGAGCGTGTCGAGGAGCGATAGGTTGTGGATGTTGCGGATTTCACGTGAAAGCACTTCAGGCACGTTCTGAAATTGGAGCTGCAGGAGTTTGAGGATTGCGTCCTGTTTGCCTTCGGCTTTGCCTTGTTCTATGAGAAATTCGGCTGTAGTCTGTGCCATCGTTTCTAACTCCTTTGGGTCTTGAATGTGTTGTCTGATAATGTCTACTAACGTATCGCGCTCGTCACGAGAACGCCGGTGGAATATCAACTGCACAAAATATCGGAGTGCCTCGGCAACTTGCGGTGCGAAGCCTTCATCGACTGACGCTATATGCGACATAGCATCCGCTAATGCTTCGCTTATCTCTGTCTCGTCGGCATGCTCCTTTTGAAGCACACGGAGCAACCAACCCAGCGGATGCCCGGATTGCGTCAACGCCTCTGCTTCCGTCTCCTTGACCCCTAAAAACAGCGTGTCGAAACTCGGAACGAAACGCTCCAAGATTTCAGGGACATCCATGATCGCCGTTAGGGACACCGGCACTGTCCACGGACGATCACCTGTATAAAACAGGATCGGCAAGATCGGCTGTAAACGTCTTTCATTTTCCGGAGTCTTCGCCGTTTCCCATTCCCGCCGTTGCGACTCCCAGATCTGCACCATGTAGGACAATAACCGAAACCCCATCGTTTTATCCACTGTAGATTGATGTTCAATGAGGATATAGATGAACAGGGCATCGGTATCTATGGCATCTATGTTCTCTTGAAACGGGACACTCAGTAGCACATCTGACTCGCGTTCTTGCAGTGCTTTAGAGATAAAACTTCTTTTCTGGTATGTGATCCGGTTGAAGTCGAGAAATGTTTCGATGTCGGGTGCGATAATTTGGACTAACCCGCGCACATATTCCTTGTCTTGAAGCAAGCGTCTGAGGCTCCGGTCAGGGAAGTGTTCTATCTGAGTCTCGTGTGTTTCGGGCATAGATGTCTATACTTTCAATCGTTGAGGAAAAACGTTTTGCAAAGTATAACATAGAAATCCCGAAAAATCAACAAGATATGGCGAAATGCTGCGACAGGCTGCGATAGGCTGCGAATTTTTCAGGGTTTTTTCAAAAAGCATAACATATATTAAGTATTAATACCTGCGAAAAGGACAACACCAAAAACGGACAATTGAATGGCTCTGGACTTGCCCCTCAGAGCCATTCAGTTTTAAGAAATTATAGAGTTTCTCGTACTTTTTTCAGGATCCGGTGCGGTTCCAAACCGCACCTACCGGGCCTGGAGGGTCTAAAATTAAACGAAAAAACCGAAAACTGAATGGCTCTGGACTTGCCCCTTTTAAATTGTTGACTTGCACCCTTTAATTAAGGTATACTTTAACAGCAGACACTTAGATGAGGAGACGGAAATGGAAAACACTACTATACGCCTCCTCTCGACGAACGAACTCAGCCGACACTATGGCGGAGTCATCGCGTTGTCGGGAGTGACGATGGCGGTGCATCCCGGACAGATTTTCAGCCTAATCGGACCCAACGGTGCCGGAAAAACGACACTTTTTAACTGCGTCACTGGCTTGGATAAACCGACGCTCGGAAGCGTCGAATTCTTAGGCGAATCGATCACTGGATTTCGGCCCGACGAGGTCACGGCGCTCGGTGTTAGTAGGACATTCCAGAATATACGGCTCTTCGCCGAGCTGACCGTCCTTGATAACGTCAAAATCGGTCGGCACCCGCGCACGAAAAGCACATTCATCGGCGCAGTCTTCCACACCAACGCGCAGAGAAGCGAAGAAGCAGCCATCGCCGCGCGCGCACACGAGATGCTGGAATTCGTCGGATTAGATAACCTCAGCGACCAGACCGCTGGTAACCTCTCCTACGGGGATCAGCGACGCGTTGAAATCGCGAGAGCATTGGCGACCGAACCGAGACTCCTGCTTCTCGACGAACCCGCCGCCGGAATGAACCCACAGGAGACACAAGAACTCATTGATCTTATCTATGCCATACGCGAACAAGGTATCACCGTGCTTCTCATTGAACACGATGTGAAACTGGTAATGCAAATCTCCGATTGGGTCACAGTCCTCGACCACGGCGAAAAAATCAGTGAGGGTAGACCGGCAGAAGTGCAAAACGATGAGCGTGTCATCGAGGCGTATTTAGGGACAGCGGAGGAAGAATAGCAGTCAGCAATCGGCACTCAGCCATCAGCAAAGAAGCGGAGCGGATGCCCTGATTTCTGACGACTGACAGCCGACAGCCGACGGCTGATAACTACTAAAAACCATGCTTGAACTCAGAGACATTCATACCTACTATGGCAATATCCGAGCTGTCCGCGGCATCTCCATCACCGTCAATAGCGGTGAGATGGTCTGCCTCATCGGTGCAAATGGTGCTGGAAAATCAACGACACTGATGACCATTTCCGGTATCCATGCACCTGTTGAAGGCAGCACGCATTTCGAGGACCGAGATATCACACAGACTTCCGCAGAAGAGCGTGTCTCACTCGGCATCTCCCAAGTGCCAGAAGGACGGCTCATCTTCCCGGATATGAGCGTCCTTGAAAATATTGAGCTCGGTGCTTACGCGCGAAACGATAAGCAGGGCATCAGAGAAGATATCGACAAAATCTTCCAATTCTTCCCTGTCCTCCAGGAACGGCAAAAACAGCGTGGCGGTAGTCTCAGTGGCGGTGAACAACAGATGTTGGCAATCGGACGGGCGCTCATGTCGCAGCCACGGCTGCTTCTGCTCGATGAACCGTCCTTAGGGCTTGCTCCGCTCATCGTTAAACAGATTTTTGAGATCATCCAGCAGATCAATGCCGACGGTACAACGATCCTCCTTGTCGAACAGAACGCGCAGATCGCGTTACAAGTGACCGATAGGGGCTACGTCATGGAGACCGGCGAAATTACAATCGAAGGCACCTCTGCTGATCTGTTAGCCGATGAACGCGTCCGACAGGCTTACCTTGGGGAATAAATATTTTATAGGACTTACGCAATTTTGATTTTAGCGGTTCCTGTTAAGTGGGGAGTTTGGAAAAAACGCAGATGTTCTCTTGGCACAGGCTAACAGCCTATGCTACAAAAGAGCAGCATGCGTAAGTCCTAATTTTAGAGAGATACGCCATGAAAACTATCATTTTTTTCTCCATACTCTTTTATGTAATCACGCTGCCTGCGCTTGGTGCGCTAACGGAGGCGGATCTGAATAAAATCCGCTTGATTGTTAATGATGCCGAAAACCGTATTAAAGCGGAAGTCAAAGCGGATATCAGTGCACTCAGAAAGGAACTCAAAGAAGATATTGCCTCAGTCAAAAAGGAACTCAAAGAAGATATTGCTAATTCCGAGAAGCGCATGAAAGAGCATATTGACGTCAGAATGAACAGCGTCAACATCGAAGTGGATAGCGTCCAAAAACAGATGGAATTCCTGACATATATGGTGTATGCCTTGATCGCGCTCATTGTCGGGGCGATTGCGATCCCGCAACTCATCGTGACATGGCGGAGTGGAAGGGATCGCTCCCTCGAAAGACAGGTTGAGATACTCACACAGGAAGTAGAAACACTGAAGCAGCAGCGGATTGTAAACCCGTAACTTAACGGAATAAATATCTATGTATCCAACGATCTACGATTTCGGTCCCTTCGGCATCCATAGCTACGGGCTGATGTTAGCGACTGCCTTTATTACGTCTACCTTTGTGATCCAACACGAACTGAAACGGCGCGGTTTTGTTTCAGAACTCGCAGGGACTATCGTCGTCGCGGCGGCTATGGGTGGGGTTATCGGTGCGAAAATCTATGCGGCACTCTTAGACGGCAGGATCACACTCGCCGAGATTTTCTCTACGAGCGGGTTGGTCTGGTACGGCGGTTTCCTCGGCGGTTGTCTCGGTGTCCTCATTGTCGTTGTCCGGTCACCGAACCCGACACTCCCTACGATTGATATTATCGGTCCGACGCTCCTTCTCGGCTACGGGATCGGTCGCATCGGTTGTCTTTTGGCTGGTGATGGTGACTATGGACCCCCATCCGATCTCCCTTGGGCGATGGCGTTCCCGAACGGCACTGTCCCAACGGATGTCCCTGTCCATCCGACACCTATCTATGAGACGCTCATATCCTTCACGTTTTTCGGGATTCTCTGGTCGCAGCGTCGCAAGTTGGAGGACATTCCCGGTGTCCTGTTTGGTAGCAGTCTAATCTTGTTAGGTGTGGAGCGATTTATTGCGGAGTTCTGGCGGATCACGCCACGCGTGTTGGGATGGATGACAGGTGCGCAGCTTTTCAGTATTGGCGCGTTCATTGTCGGCATCGTTTTGATTTTTTGGGCGCGCTCCCGTCCGCCTGTCGAGGCGGTGGTAGAAGCCGTTGCAGCGGAAGCGGAGCCCACTAAACAGACACCGCCCCCACGGAAACGCCGCAGGAGAAGGTAATTAGTTATCAGTTGTCAGTTGTCAGTTGTCAGTTAAAAGAGGGTTGGGACAATGCAAAAGGTCTCTTTACTGACAACTGAAAGGTTTTTTTGAAAAAAAAACCGTACTGAAAACTGACAACTATTTCCTCTGATAACTATATACCTTAATATAAAGGAACGTTAAAGAAAACGTGCAAACAAAACGGATCTGCCTCTGGTCGGGGCCTCGGAATGTTTCGACCGCACTCATGTATGCCTTCGCACAACGCAGCGATACGCAGGTCATTGACGAACCGCTCTACGCACATTACCTCCATACAAAATACGGCGCAGCTGCTGCCGATAGCACGCATCCGGCGACCGCTGAAGTCATCGCATCAATGGCAACGGACGCGACCGAAGTGGTCCGTGATGTTATCCTCGGTCCCTGCGACGCACCTGTGTTGTTCATGAAACAGATGGCGCACCATCTCATCGAGATTGATCTCGGCTTCCTTGAACGGACCCTCAACATCTTCCTCATCCGCGACCCGAAAGAGATGCTCCCCTCGCTTGCGAAGGTCATTGGGCTCCCGACGCTGGCTGATACTGGACTCAAGACGCAGCACGATCTGCTTATGTCGTTGCGCGCTGCTGGACAATCGCCGCCGATTCTTGATGCGCGATTGCTCTTGGAGGCACCACGGCGTGTCTTGCGCCAACTCTGTGAACGGCTCGATTTACGCTTTGATGCGTCTATGTTGTCGTGGGAAGCGGGTGGTAATCCTGCGGACGGGGTATGGGCGCCGTATTGGTATGGCAACGTGCATCGGAGTACAGGGTTCGCACCGTACCGTCCGAAATCGGAGCCGTTTCCTACGGAATTAGAAGCCGTGTTAGCGGCATGTTCGCCGCATTATGAAGTGCTCCGCCGGGATGCGATTATATCATGAATTGATTGTTGATGATTGGGTCGTCAGAAGTGCGATTATTTTGTCGTCAAACTTCCCGTAGGTTGGGTAGAACGGATGCCTGCGAAACCGGCTAAATTACAGGAGAACATAACTTTCTCCAGAGACGCAACTGCTACCAGAGCCCGAGTGAAACCCAACGCTTTTGCTGTGAAGTTTTCGGGACCCTGACAGTGTAAAGTTGGGTTTCACTGGGTTTCGGAGTATATCTTGGGGTATATTATTTTCCTGTGTGTCTGGTCTATCACTATCTGCCTTCTGAACGCCGTTCAACCCAACCTACGGGATTGAAATCGTTGGGTTTCACTCCATTCAGGAGTATATAGGGGTATATTATTTTCCTGTGTGTCTGGTCTATCACTATCTGCCTTCTGAACGCCGTTCAACCCAACCTACGGGATTGAAATCGTTGGGTTTCACTCCATTCAGGAGTATATAGGGGTATATTATTTTCCTGTGTGTCTGGTCTATCACTATCTGCCTTCTGAACGCCGTTCAACCCAACCTACGGGATTGAAATCGTTGGGTTTCACTGGGTTTCTGTTTGATATAGCAGGTATGGCAGGATTTAATCTTCTGTTGTTTTTGAGGGTTTTTTGTGGTATGGGTTCAACCCAACCTACGGGAATGGCGTTGAAATTTTTTGATGGTGAAATGGGTTGTGTGGATACTATTCCGAAAATGTAGAGGCACCCAACGTCATACCTTAAAAAGAGAGGCGTAGATGAGATATCGTCGAACAAAGATTGAAGGTGGAACATATTTTTTCACCGTTGTTACCTACAACCGTAGACCTTTCCTCTGCAATCCAAACAACGTCGAATTGCTACGCCAGGCATTTCGGGATACGATACAGCGACATCCTATGGAGATTGATGCTATTGTTCTGCTGCCTGATCACCTCCATTGCATCTGGACCTTACCTGGAGATGATCACAACTTTTCCATGCGATGGCGGGTAATTAAAAGTTATTTCAGCCGTCACTGCCAAGACAAAGACGATGGAATCATTTCGGTGTCACGTCAAGGTAAAGGGGAACGTTCGTTTTGGCAGCGCAGGTTTTGGGAGCGCACGATTCGAGATGATCGAGACTTTGCCAATCATGTTGAGTACATCCATTACAATCCGGTCAAACACGGTTTGGTAACTGCCCCAAAGGATTGGGAATACTCCAGTTTTCATCGTTATGTTCGGGCTGGATTGTATGATGAGATGTGGGGCGCGGGAGATGAGGTTTTATTTTCTCCGGAAATCGGTAGTGAGTAGTCCTCTTTATTTTTTTCTTGTAGGTTGGGTAGAACGGATGCCTCCGAGACCGGCTCAATTACAGAAGCACATAACTTTCTCCAGAGGGGCAAGTGCTACCAGAGATGTAGTGAAACCCACCGCTTTTGCTGTGAAGTTTCTGACCCTGTTCCAGTGTAAAGTTGGGTTTCGCTTGGTTTCGGAGTATATCTTGGGTTATATTAGTTTTGATGTGTATATGTGGTATCACCCTCTGACTTCTCACCGCCGTTCAACCCAACCTACGGGATTGGAAGCACATAACTTTCTCCAGAGAGGCAAGTGCTACCAGAGATCGATTGAAACCCACCGCTTTTGCTGCGAAGTTTCTGACCCTGTTCCAGCGTGAAGTTGGGTTTCGGAGTATATCTTGGGTTATATTAGTTTTGATGTGTATATGTGGTATCAACATTTGACTTCTCACCGCCGTTCAACCCAACCTACGGGATTGGAAGCACATAACTTTCTCCAGAGAGGCAAGTGCTACCAGAGATCGATTGAAACCCACCGCTTTTGCTGCGAAGTTTCTGACCCTGTTCCAGCGTGAAGTTGGGTTTCGGAGTATATCTTGGGTTATATTAGTTTTGATGTGTATATGTGGTATCAACATTTGACTTCTCACCGCCGTTCAACCCAACCTACGGGATTGGAAGCACATAACTTTCTCCAGAGAGGCAAGTGCTACCAGAGATCGATTGAAACCCACCGCTTTTGCTGTGAAGTTTCTGACCCTGTTCCAGTGTGAAGTTGGGTTTCGCTGGGTTTCGGAGTATATGTAGGGTTATATTGGTTTTGATGTGTGTATGTGGTATCACCCTCTGACTTGTCCCCGCCGTTCAACCTAAGGGAAACACCCAAGCAAAAACACCTACGGGACTATGGTGTCCGTTTCAACCGAACCGATGGGACTACCGATCTCCGATTAGGTTGCCGAGCTGCTTGAAGAGTTCATCCATCTCCGCGCTGCTCTTCTCATTTGCTTGGCGGATCTGCTGCAAGACATCCCGCGCCGTCAACACTGCCTCACCATTCGCTGCCTGCTCACCGTTTACGGGTGCACCTAAGAAGATCACGTCCAACGCGGCGTCAAACGTCTTCGCTGTTCCGAGTTCACTGGTGCCTGCCTTCACGATAACCATCTCCAACTTCGGACGCCGTGGCTGATTTTCGTCAATCTCTGCCTTCTCGCCCTTCTTCGGCTTCGGCTCCTTCGCTTGCAGATAGATCGGCTCAATATAAAACAACGTGTCCGCGATCGGGATAATCAGTAGATTGCCGCGAATGACATCACTCGCCTTCTCCCAACCGACGAGATATTGACCAATCTCTTTGTTGATGTCCTCCTCAACCTGCGTGGGCCCCGCGACATCGGTCGTCAGGATATAAACGAGCCGTTCGCCATAGTGGGGTGGATCGCAGCGGGCGACGAGCCATGCCTTGAGTCGTTTTTCGCGTTTCGGCGGTGTCAGCGGAATCATATTCACGAATTCGACGGTATCCGACCCCGGGAGTTTGAGCATGGTATAGTAGGGCATCATCTCCTGATCTGCTTCTGAGGAGTAGTAGGCCTCTTTCGGGATAGCCCAGCGGTTCCGGTGCTCATAGAAATCGGCGGCGTTCTGGTGATAATTCCCGTACATCTTGGCTTGAATCCGTGTCAGATAATCTGGGTATCGCAGATGTGCTGCCAAGCCGTCCGGCATCTCAGTGACGGTTTTAAAGAGTTCCGGGAACGCCTGCTGATAAGCCTGCATCACCTCTTCATCTTCCTTAACAGCATAGAAATTCACGGCACCACTGTAAGCGTTGACGACAGCGACCCCCGAATTCCGGATGTAGTTGAACTTATCGAAATCCGGTTCTTCGTATGATTCGCTTCCCGGTGTCAACTGTGCCGTATCATCGATATACATTTGCGAGTTCGGGTAATACCGGCTCGTCACATAGAAGTCGATGATCCAGTATAATTGTCCGTCGTTAATCACGATGTACGGGTCGGGGTCATAATTAAGGAAAGGTGCGATATATGAGACGCGATCTGAGACAAGACGTTCCTCGTGACGGGTGCCGATCTTCCGACGGAACATAATCCGGCTTTCGGGTGTAATCCGATCCGACCGGAGGACCCGAAAGAAATCGAATCGGAGTGCGAAACAGAGCCGTCGGAACCAACCGCCTAACGGAATCCCGCCTGTACCGTCTTCATAGGTATGTGCCAACGCTTCAGCAATTTTTTTCGCGTTGACATCTACATCCGTACTGCTGGGAACGCTTGCCGTTTCGACGTTATCCTTGGTGCCGTTTGCCTGCCGTCCCGCCTTTACGATCACATAATTGTGCGTCATTTCGCCATAATAAATCTGTGGCTGCTCGACTGTGAGTCCGAATTTGCTTTCTATCGGTACCTCGCTGACCCAGAAGTCAGGATAACCGTCCTTAACGAAAACGTTGACCGGCGACATGCAGACCCCATAGCCGTGTGTGTATTCGAGTCTCAGCTGCTCCCAGCCCGTAATATTGGATTCGGGATCGACCTCGCGTGCAGCGATCAGTACTTGGCGATACTCATCATTTACCTTGTATCTATCGACATCTGTGAACCGGTGGAAGTTGTAGTGTGGCACAATCTGTTTTTCGCGGAGTGCCTCATGAAGCACACGCCGGTCCCAGATTTGGATATTCTTTTTGATGTCCTCATTCTCGGTGATCGTTTCGAGTGTTGCGGGGGTTTGCGTTTGCTCTTGGGTCACCCGCTGGATCGTATCGAGTTCAAAAGCGCGCTGTGTGTCTTTGATGTGCTGTGCGAGATACGGTTCTTCTTTAACGATGACGTCGATCCGTGCGTCCCAGAGATAGATCCCGATCGGGTAGACGTGGAGGAGTAGGACGTAGCTGAGTCCCCATGCCCCGGCGGTCACGTACCACAACAACCGCCGTCGCCAGAAGATATTAAACACAATAACGATGGCGATGCCGATCAGCACGCCGCAATAGAGTTTCGTCGCAGCCAGACGGTGGAAGTCAACATAAAACAGACCGTGGAGCGATGAGATTTCCAACGTCAGTGGTGTCTTATAGACCGTGCCCCATAAATTCACGTGGCTCCCCCAGGCATTGACGAGCAGCAACAACAGCCAGAGTGCTGTTCCGTGGAAAATAATGTGCCGTTTCACGCGCGCCATCGTGTGCGCATCCCGACGGTAGTAGAAATTATACAGTAACCCGACAACGGCGCATGTCACCCATAACAGTATCTGTATCCAGAGGCTCAACCATTTGTGCATCGGGTAGCTGAACAGATAGAAATTCCGGTCTTTCCCGAAGTGGTGTCCATTTTCTGCAGGTGCTGCTTCCGTACCGGGTTCGCCGTCCGGTACTGCTACATCCGTTTCACCGGCGACCGCCGCAACCGGACTCTCAGGTTGATGGAGATACCGGAGCGCGATGTCGTCGAGCAGGAGCATCGGGGTCGCCATCAGCAGCCCGAGCACGATGGTGATGCAGATGACCGTTCGATGGAAAGAGAACGTCTGGGTATGTGTCCAGCGTCGGAACTCGCGCGATTCTGGACACAGTATATTCGCAATCGCAGCGTTGATGTTCATAAACCCTGCCGCAACGATGAAACAGAGTGCGAAGAACCCCCAACGGATCTTATGGAGTCCCCAGAACACGTCGGCGTAACCGAGGTGTTCATACCAGAGATGTTCTGTATATAAGAACGCCAATGGGTAAAATGTACTGATTGTGAGAAGTCCACTCAAGCTCCAGAGGAGATAGGCTTGTAATCTACTATGCCGATCCCGTCGGTAGTAGTCGCCGCGGCGGTAGCGGAAGATGCCCCAGATAAAGGTAACGCTCACAAGGAGCGCGCTGAGTACTAATTGTGCGATCGCGAGATTCGCTGTCATGGTGAGAAGCCTCCTATATACATTAATTATAACACAGGTCTGTCGCGTGGCGCAAATTGGTTTTTATGCGCGTGCGTTTGCTAAAAGATTTTGGATTCTGAACTGTGATTTTTTTGATTTTTTTGATTTTTTTGATAAGACCTCTGGTGGTAAATAAGATGCTGATTGTAGTTCCCGTAGGTTGGGTAGAACGGTGTTGAAAAGGTATATGTCGGTGTGCTAATAGCCTGAAATCCAACCAGCCATCGTATACATCCAAACACGCAGTGAAACCCAACTTCAGCCCCTCAAGTGCCCGGAAACCGCCAAGGCGTTGGGTTTCACTCGTTTTTCTGTTTGGCGTGCGGTCTCTGGTGTGGTCTGAGTGTTGTGTTCCTTTTCAGAGTTTTGGGAGTATGCGTTCAACCCAACCTACGGGATTGATAAATGGGTAATGCTTTGTGTTAATTCTGAACTGTGATTTATGTGATTCAATGATTTTTGTGATAAGATTTCTGTTGTAAGGAATGGAAATGTAATACAAGGAACGGATTTAGTCTAACCCCAGACTAAATCCATTCCTTGTATTACACTCCGAACCTACCGGACCTGGGGGTCGCGACGATTATTTTTCTTAAATTGACACTTATGGTGGGGTTAGGAAACCGCCCCATAGGTGTCAATTTAGCATAGTATGTAATCCAAATTGCGACTCACAAATTTTCAACGTTCCCATAAGGTTTTTCAGACGTTCTTGCCACCCCGTAGGGGTGCTATATCTATAGAAAACGGTGTGTGCCAGCAACCGCACCCCGTATGAAGTTTAAGAAATAAATTGGGTAATTGTTTAGAGTCTGTTATGCTGTTTGCT